>JAATEZ010000166.1 GCA_015655485.1 Lactobacillales bacterium
ATCAACCCATCGATGAGCTGTTTGAGGTGAATGGTTTAATAAATATTTCAGCTCTGTTTTCGCTTTTTTGGTCGCATACTCCTCTAATGAATCTCCGCCTGTCAACATGATCAAAACAATCAAGCTTGCCCAATACTGTCCAACACAAAGAGTCGCGATGATCGCCGTTACCGCGAGTAAATCAATTCCATACTTTCCAGCTTTGATTTTCTTGACCATGTCAATAAACATCTTCAAGGATATCCAACTGCCACAAAAGGTGATCAATATTTGTGCACTTTGACCCTGTTTTAATATAAATTGCAAGACCAAAGCAATGGCTCCTATCAGTAAAATAAAAAAAAGTTTCCGATAATTTTTCATTCTGTCCCCCCTGTACGCTTCCACACTAAAATAACACATTCTAATATATCTAGCTATGCTTAACTCCTAAATGTCAATGATAATCATAATCATCAATAACGTCTCAATAATGATAATCATTCTTGAGTACAGAGGTTGAGAAAAAATAAAAAAAACTCTATTTGATCAAATCGATCATTTTTTAAATGTATTTGAATTTCTAATTGTTGTCTCTGAACGGTTCGTTTTATTTATTACATTTGCCAAACGGTCTCTTGAGCCTTTTTTGAAGAAGTTTAAAAAAAGGTATTGCGCTTAGTTTGACTGGCTATTTCCCACCAATCCGGCTGATGCCGGCCCATCTCATTGACTTCCAATTGATTGAGCACAAATACTGTTGTTTGAACAGAAAATTCTGCCAAAAGTAAGTTTTCTATGCTTCTCTTTAGTTCTATTTCCTCCTATAATTCACTGGAAAGGAACATATTTCCGTGTTTAAAAAAGTTTTGACCGCAAAAAATCTTGACCAATCAGACTGTTTTTTAATGAACTCATCGAGACTTTTGTTCGTCCGCCAACATTTATGCCTCTGATCAATCCTAAAAAGTCCACGTAAAACTCCCTTTCTATAAAGTGTTAATTTTATACAATTTTTTGACAGGATAAAATCAGCGATGATATTGAGGCAAAGCTTGCCGCACTGATTTATAAGCTGCTTCTACTTCTTCAGGTACCGCTATATGCCCTATATATCCTTTGCCGTTCGGTCCGTATCCATCCTGATCATCGATCAGTCTGGCGATCTCCCCTAGTATCAACGCATAAAAATAATCTTTTTCCCACCAACCGTTCATCATTGGATTTTTAAATTGAAGCGGATCACTCATCGAGATCAAGATTGGGCTAAAAGGATTATAACAGTAAAAATCAGTTGCTTTTTTTCGCCAATGATGCTCAAAGGTGGCTTTCGTTCTCTTTTGCAAAATCGGATCTTGGACCAAAATTGTTTTCCGAAAATCAAGATTTTTTTCATTAACAACTTGTAAAGAAAATAATGCATTTTCTCCTGTATTTGTTGATTCTTTTTCTATAAAAAAATGAAAATTTTGAGTAGCCGTCCTATTTTCAAAAACCCTTTTCAATAATTCGGCTTCACTGTACGGACCTTGATCAAAAAAATGACCTAAGTCATTTTTTTCTAGATTCTTTATCAGATAATTAGTTGCGTGTCCGAATCCTCCAGAAAAAATCACATTCTTGATTTGCTGACTGACAGCCAGCTGATAGGCTTTTTGAGTCAGCATAGGGATACTGTTTCCTGCAATGATCATTGAATCTGCTTGAAAACAATCCATGCTTTGAGCTTCATTATTTGCTAAAAAAGCTAGTAAGATATTGACTTCATCTAAATCGTCCATACCATATCCACCCCATTTCATCTTCATCATAACATAATTCTATAGCCAGTTTAAAAATATGATCCCAAGACTCTCCATTAGAAAAATTCAATTAAGCTACTTTTATGGTAATGATGTTAAATTGTTTCCATCACGAAAAATAAGTGAAAGGAAGGACATAAAATGAAATTAAAAAAAATGTTTCAACGAAAAGAGAAAAAATATTCTTTAACAAGTCTCCAATATGAACGTTTGATCCTTCTTCTTTCCGAATATATGGTGGAAGACCAATATGGATTGCACACCATTTGCTCCTTATATTATGATACAAAACACTATGAATTGATCCGCCGATCTATTGAAAAACCCGTCTATAAAGAAAAATTTAGAATTCGCAGCTATGGGACTCCTGATGATCAGCAACCCGTTTTTTTAGAAATAAAGAAAAAAACACAAGGCATTGTTTATAAAAGAAGACTCGATCTTCCTTACAAAAAAGCCCTTGAATATATGGATGAAAACAGCGTTCCTAATTTTAAAAACAAGATAGATCAGCAAATCAGCAATGAAATTTTATGGTTGAAACAGCGAGCAGCACTTGAGCCGAAAGTTCTGATTGCTTATGACCGAAGAGCCTTATATTCTATGACGGATGAAGAATTTCGTGTGACCTTTGACTTTAATATCCGCTTTCGAGAAAGTGATTTAGACATGTCTCACGGCGACTATGGCACATTGATCGCTCCAGAGATCAGTGTACTGATGGAAGTCAAAGCTTTGGGCGCTTATCCAGTCTGGTTTAGCCATTTACTAGCTGATTTGCAAATTTATCCTTCCTCGTTTTCAAAATACGCACAAGTTTATCAACGATATCTATTTATCAAGAAGGAGGCTGAAGCAAAAAATGTTGTCTAGTATTTTAGCCAGTTCATCTGAAAACGTGACCATCATTCAAATCATTCTTTGTACACTGACTTCCATCGTTTTAGGTATGTTCGTCGCTCTTGTACACATGTTCCGGAACACCTACTCAAGAAGTTTTGTCGTGACTCTGG
>JAATEZ010000156.1 GCA_015655485.1 Lactobacillales bacterium
GAAGCTGGACAAAGAAAAGCTGAATGAGGTATATAAAAAAGGAACCAATAGTTTTTTAAAACAGAAAAATTGTTTTTTTTTTTTTTTTTTTTTGTATGTGATTCCTCAATTTTCTGTTTTAGATCAGTCGGTAATTATTGGACGTTTATTTTTCCCGATATAAACCACTGCGATACCGCCACGTCCAACATGCGTACCAATGGTTGGGCCGATCATCCCAATCAAAACATTTGCTTGGGGAATTCCCTTTAAGATCTCTTCTTTCACAAATTGTGCGTCAGCCAAAGAATCTGCATGAACTACCCCGATCGACATATTACTGGCAGAATCATATTCCCCAATCGCTTTATCTACTAAAAATTCTAAGGCTTTTTTTCGTCCGCGTAATTTTGCGACCGTCTGAAGCTTTCCCTCAAAATCAACATATAAAACTGGATTGATTTTCATCAAAGTGCCTACAGCAGCACTGCTGGCTGATACCCGCCCGCCTCTTTGCAAATGCTTCAAGTCATTTACAGTCACATAATGCTGAATATGATCTGCTTTATCATTTAATTCTCTGACAGTCTCTTCCACTGTAATTTTTGCTTTTTTCATTTGGACAGCCTGAAGAACTAACAACCCTAATCCTAAACTAGCCGATTTAGAATCGATCAAATATATTTTTGCTTGCGGATATTTTTCTAAAAGTTCATTTTTAGCTTGATGCATGTTGCCCCAAGAGCCGCCGCCAAGAATACTGGAAAAAGCCACGTAAACAACAGGACGCCCTGCTTGAACAGAAGGCAAAAAGCTCTGGTAAAAAGTATATGCATTGATTTGAGACGTATGCGCTTCTTTTTTTTCAGCCATGCTTTGATAAAAATAGGGATAGTTGAAAGTTACACCTAAGTCATCCTCATATTCTTTTCCATCAATCGTCACAACATTTTTTATTAGGTAAATTTTTTCTTTATCAACCAGCTGCGACGGTAAATCACAACACGAATCTGTATACAAATCAAACATAGATTTCTCCATTTCTCTAATATATTTGCTTTCTCATTTATCTACGTTATCAATTATACATGATTCTACTGAGAAAACACTAATTTAATCTATTAATAAAATGTTTATCCAATATAAATATTAAAATCATCAAAAGAATTTGCCTCACTTATTTATTTCTCTTCTTATTATATTATTATAACTCGGCTATAGAAAGGTAAAAGAAAAATAGATCTGCATCAACAAAAAAAACCATTGATTTAGTTTAATGGTTTTAATAGTTTACATAATATAATTATTTTTATATTTATCATTGGATTTTAATTCTGCTTTTTCTTACAAACATCGACCCATTCCGTAAATTTAGAATACTCCTCTAATTCAGGTATCGTTACCTCGATCGCGCTATTTTTAGTTCCGCAAGCAGGAAAAACTGTCTGGTATAGCTTTAGCGAAACATCCAGATAGACCGGGACGTCTTGTGAAAGCGCAAATGGACAAACGCCCCCCACCACATGACCAGTGAGAGTTTCAACTTCACCTACCGGCAGCATATGCGGGCGAAAATGAAAAAATTCTTTAAATTTCTTGTTATCGAGTAAAACATTGCCGGCAGTAACTAAAATCAGAGCCCCTTCCTTTCGTTTGATCGACAAGCTTTTCGCGATCCTTTCTTCCTCAGTATGCAGAGCCTGTGCCGCTAAGAAAACTGTTTCTGAAGTTTCATCTAAAACGATAATGTCCTTCTCCCGGTTCCATTGAGCTAAATAGGATCGAACTTTTTCTAATGTCATGGATATCTCTCCTAAAAATAAATTTTAAAAAGAGGTTTGGCCAAAATTGTTCAGCTTTGATAAAAAGGTAAGAGTATCCTAAAAAAACCTTTCATATGTTCTGAATAGCTTCGCCTTTTTCCAAAGAAACTGCTTTTGACCCGCTATTTGTTCGTCATTAGGGCCGATCCATTCATCTAAATTGATGAATGGATCAGCCCGCCTGGATAATTCTATTGATTTGCAGCTAAAACTTGCTTATGAGCCAGTCGAATCGTTGTATTAAATGGCGTGATATGGACTGTCTGATCAGTAAAATATTGAAAAATCGCTAACATATTCTGCTCATTTTGTGCCATGATCTCTGGATGCCATTGGATTCCCAAAGCAAATGAATGACCTGTATATTCAACCGCTTCAA
>JAATEZ010000026.1 GCA_015655485.1 Lactobacillales bacterium
CGAAAGGAAGACGATCATGAAAAAAGTTTTAGTTGTAGATGATGAAACGTCCATCCTGACTCTGCTCACCTTTAACCTAGAAAAAGCCGGGTATGAAGTGACCACAGCCGAAGATGGCAAAACTGCTCTGGAAATCGCGCTAACTAATGAATTCGACTTTATCCTGCTTGATTTAATGCTGCCTTATATAGACGGTATTGATATCACCAAAAAATTGCGTCAAGAGAAAATTGAAACACCGATCTTGATTTTAACGGCTAAAGATGATCAAATAGATAAAATTATTGGTTTGGAGGTGGGAGCTGATGATTACCTGACTAAACCCTTCAGTCCCAGAGAAGTGCTGGCACGAATGAAAGCGATCGGCCGCCGGGTACAAAAAAATACTGTTCAAAATGATGAACAGCCTTCTTCTAAAAATATAACAGTGGGTCAGCTCATGATCCAACCGGAACAATACGAAGCGCAGCTAAACGGTGTCAATTTGGACTTGACTCCTAAAGAATTTGAGCTGCTGCTCTATTTTATGAAGAGAAAAAATCGGGTCCTCGATCGCGAAACCCTTTTGGACGCTATTTGGCAATACGACTATTCGGGTCAAACCAGGATCGTTGATGTCCATGTCAGCCATTTGCGCGATAAAATCGAAAAAGATCCCAAGAACCCACAATATCTGCTGACTATTCGCGGCTTTGGCTATAAATTTCAGGAGCCGGTCTTAAAATGATGAAAAATTTATCGAAAAAATTCATAGCCGCGGCTGTTCTTATCGTTCTTGTTTTTATGGGATCTGCTTTTTTCATGTATTCCTTTTTTAAACAAGAAATCATTGACCAGCAGCAGCAGCAAATAAAAAAGGAAATTCGCTTATTTTCCTCTGAATCAGATCCGTTGGAGTTGCTGACACAAAAGAACTTGTCGGACTCGGATCAAACGAAATTAAAAAAATTCTCCAGTTCTTTTGAGGTCCGCATTACTTTACTGGATAAAAATACCACTATCCTTTATGATTCTAAAAGCACTCAGAAAAACACGATCACTGGCAGTCGAGAAAATCGTCCCGAAGTCCGCCAGGTGTTATCCGGGAAAAAATACGGTTCTTCTTTAAGATATAGTTCCACGCTCAAAGAATAACGGCTCTATGTCGCTAAGGGAATCTATGATGAAAAGAATCAATTGATCGGCGTTGTACGTATCTCTGAAACTTATATTGGTTTTTCTGCGGGTATTCGGCGGCTGATGACTTATTTGATATTATTCGGAACTATCTTATTTTTAGCGCTCATTTTATTGTTATATCTGTTTTTTTTACATCGCGACAAACCGATTCGAACTTTACTTCCAGTGTTGTCAAATATGCTGGACCATCCAGAAAAACTCAATACCTTGCCGCAAGAATCTCTTGAATGGCAAGAACTTTACGAACTAGTCAACAAGCTCAACAAAACTTTTAACGAAAGTTATTTAGCGAACGTGTCGAATGAAATACGTTTTAATTTTTTACTAAAAGAATTAATGGTGGGAGTCTTTAGTATTGATGAACATCAAAAAATAAGTTTTGTGAATCCTAAAATGCTGGAATTGCTTGATTCACCGGACAATGAGTATTCTGGACAAAATTATTTGGAATTGTTCAAAACACCTGCTCTCATTCATCTGATCCAAAAATCATTGGAAGAAAAAATCGATATTCATCAAGAAGTTATTTTACTGCGTCCGCAAGAGCATTTTTTAGATATCACGATTCGTTATATTGCCGGAAATGAACAACAGCCAACAACGATCTTAGGTCTGGCGTATGATTTGACCCCGATCAAACAGCTTGAAAAAATGCAGCAGGATTTTGTCAGCAATGTTTCTCATGAACTTAAAACACCTGTTACTTCCCTGATCGGCTTCACTGAAACTTTATTAGATGGCGCAAAAGATGATCCAGAGATCTTGACTCAGTTTTTAAAAATCATGGAGAAGGACGCACAGCGGCTGGAACTTCTGATCCAGGATATTCTGGAACTTTCACGTGGAGAAAACAATACCTATTTAGAAAACCGGACCGGCATTCATCCAGCGCTTATCATCCAAAATTTATTGAAAGATCATACCAGGCTGATTCAACAAAAACAACTGAAAATTGAATTGGATATAGATGAAAATATAGAATTCACGACTAGTCTGCCGCTTTTTCGATCTATTCTTAAAAATCTTATCGAAAATGCGATACAATATTCCAGTGAAAAGGGCCAAATCAATATTCTGGTAAAAATAACAGAAAACAATTTCGTTTTCTGCATCAAAGATACGGGAATCGGGATCGCTCCAGATGAACAGGAACGCATTTTTGAACGCTTTTATCGTGCGGATAAGACCCGGAATCGTCATACTGGCGGAACTGGTTTAGGTTTGGCTATCGTGAAGCATTATGTTCATTTGCTTAATGGAACTATTACAGTCGACAGTTACCTCGGAATCGGTTCGACTTTCATTGTAAAATTGCCGTTAACTGCTGCGGCTTCAACTTGAATCATTCGTTTTAACAAAAAAATGACTTGAGGCTCTAAGAGTTGAACCGACCTCCAAACGTTAGATTTTTGGTCTAACTACTGGGGATCGGTTCGACTCTTGTCTCATTTTTTAGTCATTCTATAGATCTGTGATCTTGCCATCCGCATCCCGCTCTACTTTCATGCCGCTGATAGGCAAATAACCCAAATCCTTTACTGCTCCTTTTTGAAAGTTATTTGTCAAAATATAGTCTAGAAAAGCTTTTGTTCCTTTATTCGGTTTCCCATTGGTATACATGTGTTCATAAGCCCAGATTTTCCATGAATTATCCGCAACATTTTTTTCAGTTGGTTTTACGCCATCGACTGTCAAAGCAGTGATGGTATCATCAAAGTAGGAAAAGGCTAAATAACTGATTGCCCCTGGTGTTTGCGCAACGATTTGACGAACTGTACCTGATGAATCCTGTTCTTGCGACTGGACCGCGCTTGCTCCATCCAATCCCCATTTTTCAAAAGTCGCTCTGGTTCCACTCCCTGCTGCCCGATTAATAATAACAATATCCTGATCTTTTCCGCCAACTTCTTTCCAGTTGGTCACTTTGCCAGTAAATATATCGATCAGTTGTGATTTAGTCAGTCCATCTATACCTACTTTAGGATTGACTACTGGCCCCATACCAACAACGGCAACTTTATGATCCACCAACTTGCTGGCATCGATCCCATCTTTTTCTTCCGCAAAAACATCTGAATTTCCGATGGTTACTGAGCCATCATTCACTTGACTCAGACCGGTACCGCTGCCGCCGCCTTGAACTGAAATATCATAGTTCGCATTATCTGCTGCAAATTCTTCCTTGGCCGCTTCTACCAAAGGCTGCAATGCCGTTGAACCAACTGCTGTGATTTTAACTACTTCGCTTGATGATGATTCGCTTTTTGAACTGCTCTTTGATCCGCTCGTACTGGTTGTGCTTTGATTCCCGCACGCAACTAATAGACTGCCTAACAAAATAACTCCTAATATTTTGATTTTTCCTGTTTTCATTCTTACTTCCACCTTTTCTTCAATGTCGCAACTAAAGGGATCCTTAGCCACAAGAAAAGCATACCAAGTAAATGTAAAAAACATAGACGAATCATTGTAAAATTTAAGTAAACAATGTAAAGAAATATCCATGTTTCAACAATAAAAATAACTCGTGCAAGAAACAAAAAACGTTTCTTGCACGAGTTTCTGCTGCAGACTTATCGGCAAATAGTTCAATAAGAATTCGTGCTGCTTCTCATCACTAAAATTTTTCTTTCTCTATTACTCAAAGTCTTAAACGCCTCATTCAGCTTTTCTTATGATCTGGCTTCATGAGGCAGACTTATCGGCAAATAGTTCAATAAAAATTCGTGCTGCTTCTCATCACTAAAATTTTTCTTTCTCTATTGCTCAAAGTCTTAAACGCCTCACTCAGCTTTTCTTATGAACTAGCTTGTTCGGCAAAAAGATAACTTGTCCCAAAGACGAAGAGC
>JAATEZ010000334.1 GCA_015655485.1 Lactobacillales bacterium
CGATCTTAGGAGCATATTTGCTTAATTCTTTACGCGGCTCAGCGATCGTAGCAGTCAACTCGGCCAGGATCTCCATTCTTGCTTTTTTCGCTTGAGTTAACGCTTCAGTTAAAATTTGCTCGGTGATTCCATCAATTTTGATATCCATTTGTAAAGCAGTGATCCCCTTTTTCGTTCCGGCCACTTTGAAGTCCATATCGCCTAAGTGATCTTCCATCCCTTGGATATCAGTCAAAATCGTATAAGCCTCTTCATTTTTAACTAATCCCATAGCAATTCCGGCTACCGGTGCCTTTATTGGAACTCCGGCATCCATCAAGGCTAATGTGCCGGCACAAATACTGGCTTGAGAAGAAGAACCGTTTGATTCAAGGACTTCAGCGACTAAACGAATCGTGTAAGGAAATTCACTTTCTGAAGGAATGACTTGGGCCAAAGCCCGCTCACCTAAAGCTCCATGACCGATTTCGCGACGTCCAGGCGCAAATGAACGCCCAGTAGAGCCCACGGAAAATTGCGGAAAATTATAATGATGAATAAATCTTTTACTTTCTTCAACCCCTAACCCATCAATAATCTGATGCTCACCTAATGGAGCAAGAGTACAAGCAGACAGCGCCTGCGTCTGACCACGAGTGAATAAGCCTGAACCATGAACTCTGGGAAGCAGGCCTACTTCAGAAGAAAGAGGACGGATCTCATCAATTTTACGGCCATCCGGGCGGATCTTATCTACCGTGATCAGTCGGCGAACTTCCGTTTTTTCCATATCTTCTAAAATTTGGCGAATTTCCTTCAACTTTTTCTTAGCTTCAATATCCTCAGCCAGCTTTTCTTCATAGCCAGCATAAATTTCTGCTTTCAGATCTTCTATATTTGCTTCGCGAGCCAATTTTTCTTCTGTCTGGATAGCCGCAGTCATCTTTTCTTTATACGCATCATTAATTTCCTTTTCCAGGTCGGCATCGACTTGCAAAATCTGGATGTCCATCTTTTCTTTGCCTACCGCTGCAGCGATCTCCTCTTGGAAAGCCACCAAAGCTTTGATGGCTTCATGTCCAAATAAAAGTGCCCCAAGCATTTCTTCTTCAGAAACTTCCTTTGCACCGCTTTCTACCATGTTGATGGCATCTTTCGTACCGGCTACAGTTAATTGGATATCAGACACCTCCGTTTGTGCAACCGTGGGATTTAAAACATATTCTCCATTGATCCGGCCGACATCGACTCCCGCAATAGGCCCATTAAATGGAATATCTGAGATGCATAGCGCTAAGGAAGATCCCAGCATCGCTGCCATTTCAGGAGTACAATCTTGTTCAACACTCATCACCACATTTGTGATCTGCACTTCATTCCGAAATCCTTCAGTAAACATCGGCCGAATAGGGCGATCAATCAATCGGGCCGTCAAAGTTGCTTTTTCACTGGGACGTCCTTCACGTTTAATGAATCCTCCCGGAACTTTTCCGACTGCATACATCTTCTCTTCATAATTAACAGTCAAAGGGAAAAAGTCGACATCTTTGGCTTCTTTAGAAGCCACAGCAGCAGTCAAAACGACTGTATCGCCGTAACGAATCAAAACAGCTCCATTTGCCTGCTTAGCTAATTGGCCAACCTCGACAGATAACGGACGTCCACCCCAAATAGTTTTAAAAACTTTTTTTTCTGTGCTCATAGATAGATCTCCTTTTCCTAGTGAAGGGAAAATGAATCGAGCTACTAAACAAATGTCAGCGGACTGACCTTTCCTTGAACAAGACCGTTCACATTTGTATAGTAGAATCACCGTTCATTTTCGCCTTGAATTTCTTTTCCTTACTAAAAGAAAGCGAGATCCTAAAGAACCTCACTTTCTCCAGATTTTCTGTAATTAACGACGTAGACCTAATTTTTGGATCAATTCACGGTATCTTTGTACATCTTTTTTACGAAGATAAGCCAACAAATTACGACGATGACCAACTTTTTTCATTAATCCACGATAAGAATGATGATCTTTTTTGTGCACACGAGCATGCTCATTCAAATGATTGATGTCTTCTGTCAATACAGCGATCTGTACTTCTGGAGAACCAGTATCTCCTTCATGACGAGCATATTCATTAATGATCTCATTTTTTCTTTCTTTCGAAATAGCCATTGTTTCCACCTCTTTCTTTTTTCATTATCCTATCAACTGAGTAGAACGTTGGTGAGTCGTTCAACCAAGTTAATGGCGGCATGTTTCCATACGTTTTTACTTTACATGATAGTCTTTTGAAATGCAAGAAAAAATTTTGATTTTGTGTTTTTTATTACAACTTTCTATTTCTTTTTTTCTCAATGTGGTACAATCCCAAGTTTGACAGTTTTTAAAGATTAAAACCTTCCATATCCTTACTACATAAGGGTTTGAAAGGTTTTTTC
>JAATEZ010000164.1 GCA_015655485.1 Lactobacillales bacterium
AGTTTAAACCAATAGCAGAAAGCGTAATAGAAATTACCCAATACTTAAAATAATGCCCAAACAAAAAGCGTACTACATTATTGATTTTGATAGCACTTTTACACAAGTAGAAGCACTCGATGAACTTGCCCGCATCTCCTTAAAAAACCACCCAGATCAGGACGCGATTTATCAAAAAATTGAAGATTATACCAATTTGGCGATGGAAGGCAAACTTTCTTTCTCTGAAAGTTTGGCACAGCGTATAAAGCTTTTAGAAGCAGATGAAGATCATTTAAAACAGCTGATTAAACACTTAAAAAAGAAGGTTTCTATCTCATTTTCGCGCAATGCTGCGTTTTTTAAAAAACACGCTGAAGAGGTACTAATAGTTTCTGGGGGATTTAAGGAATTTATTACACCAGTAGTGAGTCAATACCACATCAAAAAGGAAAACATATATGCCAATACTTTTGTAACTACCGGCGATGGTAAAATTATCGATTACGATCATGCAAATCCGCTAAGTGAAGAAGGAGGCAAAGTAAAATTGCTGCAGCAGCTAAAATTAGAAGGCGAACTGTTTGGTATTGGTGATGGATATTCTGATTTTCAGTTGCGGGAGAGCGGATTGATCAATAAATTTTTTGCCTTTACAGAAAATATAGCCAGAGAGAGCATCGTTGCAAAAGCTGACCATGTTACGCCAAGTTTCGACGAGTTTTTATATGTAAATGATCTTCCACGTGCCATCTCTTACCCAAAAAACCGGATCCTTTGTTTGGTTATCGGCGACGTTGATCCATTGACGGTTGCTATTTTAAAACATGATGGTCTTTCCATCAGGCAGAAAAACTCTTTCGAAGAAAAATATGTTAAAGATGTAGGCATTTTAATTTTAGCTGATGGAGAAAAGATCGACAAAGAACAATTAAAAAATGCCGTTAAGTTAAAAACTATAGGCTATTTGGGCAGCGCTAAAAATAAATTGGATTTCGGTTTATGTACCCAACAAGGTATTGTTGTTTTTGATGATCCAAAAAATAATCCGCGTAATATTGATTTTATTCCTAAACGCGTGGCGGATTTTATGAATACAGGCGCAACCTATCTGAGCAGTAATTTTCCCAATTTACAGCTGCCAAAAATTGAAAAATCGCATAGATTGATTCATATCCATAAAAATGTTCCAGGAATTATGGCAAAAATCAATACCGTTTTTGCCAAACATCACATCAATATTGTAAGTCAGTTTTTAATGACCAATCCCGAAATAGGTTACGCAATCACTGATATCAATACAGAATACGATAAGCAACTATTTAAGTCACTGAAAAAAATAGAGAATACCATTAAATTTAGGGTACTGTATTAGTTCTTTTCGATAGATTCAGCTTTGACAACTTTGATTGGGGATTTTCATTGAAAGCTGTCAATTTGGTAATCGTATTTGAAGATGATAATCTCTATGGCTAAAAAAAGAACGCTATTGTACAAAATTTGAAAAAGGGCAATTCTAAGGTATTTATAATAGGCAGTAAGTTAAGCAATTTCTTTTTTTATCAGAAGATAATTATAAAGTTTGACCAATATTTCTCAAATATTCTTAGTGTTTATAACTATTTTTTTTGGGGGCAACTATTTGTTGGACAAGTCAGTGGTTATTTACCAGTCACTTGTCCAGCCCTTTATCCTTTATATTTTGGATCATTTTTTCTAAACAGCGAGGCAATTTTAGCTAAATCTGTATCAGATAATTTTGATGTTTTTTTCAGCACCTCAACAAATAATTTAACTTCTTCCGCTGAAGCTGGGCAACCAATGATGTCTTCCCCCTTTACTTCAAAGCCTGTTCCTGCCGGACGGATATGCGAATCGGATATAAGATTTCCGTTAGAATCGAATACAAACCAGAGGGGGATCCCAAAACCATCGCTATTGTATTTCTTCATTAAATCCTCTCCACCTGGATTTTCATCTTTTTTCCTGTTAGGATCGTGTTCAAGAACGGTAATGTGCTCAATTACATAATTATCATCAAAATATTCCTTTACCTGTGGGTCATTCATACTGGCATCCATTTTATGGCACCAACCACACCAAGAAGCATGAAAAATGATCATGACATGTTTGCTTTCTTTCTTGGCTTTTATCAAAGCAGACTGAAGAATTTCATTGGCACTGCGTGGGGCATCTATCTTAAAAGCAGTGGTTAATACGAGGAGGCACAAGCCCAATAAAAATGAATATCTATTATACATAAATTGATTTTTTAGCTAATTTAACCATTAAAGTTTAACTTGTCAATCAGCAAGTTCGAGGAGAAGGACTTCCAGGTGCTGCGGGTGCTGCTGAAGCTGCTGGAGACCAGCCGCGAGCCCAAGACGCTGGCGGTGGGGTGCCACGACCTGGGCGCCTTCATCACCCACTACCCCGCCGGCAAGGGCCTCGTCACCGGTGCGCCGACAGCCTCCCCTGCCCACTCGCGGGTCCTGAAAGCCACTG
>JAATEZ010000324.1 GCA_015655485.1 Lactobacillales bacterium
ATTTTGTATACCTCTTTTACAGAAGGCTGCATGTACGCGCTCAATTTATTCATTCTTTTTCTTTCTAAAGCCTCATTTTCAATCATGATCATGATATGACTATGATCGGCTTCCAAATAAGGACCATGCATGTATGCTTCTAGTTCAAATCCTTGTGAAGGGACACGAACGGTTTCCGTAAACTTAGTTTCAAATTCCTTTGCGGTTCCTACTGTTGGACCATAGCCGATACTGACGAATCGAAGCCCCTCAACAAGATGTTTTTTGTTTTTTTCAAAGAAATTTTCTGTTTTTTCGATAATTTGTGGTATTTGCTCAATATTTTTTTGTAATCGTTCTAAAAGCTGATTCATTTCTTCTTGATCAATAACTTTTTTCTCCTTACTGATCACTAGAGCTGCCAACATCAAGTTTAAAATGGTGGCCGACATTCCTTTAGTAACAAAGCCAACTTTTTCAACTCCGATATTTAAATCAACAATATTGTCACTGTACTTAGTAATAGGACTCTCCAAATTTGAGGTCAGTACAAAGGTAGGAATCGTTGTTTCCTGAGTAATTTTTTTCAGAGCATTGATCGTAGAAGCACTTTTTCCGCTTTGGCTCACAGCTACTACAAAATCAATACTCGGATCAATGGTCTCATATTGTGAATAATTATAGGGTTCCTCAATCGAAACAAATAATTCAGCATATTTTTCAATAAAATACTTTGCACTCTGACTTGCGTTCAGTGAGGAGCCGGTTGCAAGGATCAGCATTCTTTGCGGTTTTTTCAAATCAGCAAAAACATGCAAATTTTCCTGATAGTCTGCGATTATTTTTTTTAAAACTGATTCTTCCTCTTTAATATTAGTCAACATAGTTTCTAAAATTTTACTCACTCCCCTTCTCTTAAAAAATGCCGATCAAAGATCCCAATATGCCCACAACTGCCATTAAGCCAATGATCACCAGAGGTTTCACTTTTTTTCCTAAAGCCCAGTAAACAATTCCAAAAGCAGCCAGCGGTAATAAATCCGGCACAATTGAGTTCAAAATTTCCTGGATCTTGATCGCATTGTCACCAGACCCGAATTTCAGCGGGATCGTGATATCAACCATTGAAGCTGTCATTGCTCCGATAACCATCAGTCCAAGTATAGATGCGCCAAAGGTCAGTGCCTCCATCATGCCGTTTTTTTGAATTTTGCTTAGAAAACCTGTTCCTAACTTATACCCCCATCCAGTTAACAAATAACGAATTGTGATATGAGGAATGTTAAAAATCAGCAGAAATAAAATAGGTCCAAGAATATTTCCTTTTAATGCCAGTGAAGTGCCAATTCCCGTTGCGATCAATCTTAAAGTTCCCCAATAAAAAGAATCGCCGATCCCAGCTAACGGACCCATTAAAGAGGCTTTAATATTATTGATGGTTGCAGGATCGAAATCCTCCTGATCGGTATTTTCTTCCTCCATTGCTGTTGAGATTCCTAGAATAAAAGTCACAATATGCGGCGTCGTATTGAAAAATTCCAAATGACGTTGTAGAGCTGCGGCCAGATCCTCCTTCTTTTTATACAATTTTTTTAAAATCGGGATCATAGCATAACAATAAGCTAAGTTCATTTGACGTTCATAATTCCAAGAGAATTCCATTTGAAAGGAACGCCAAAACACTCGATTTAAATCTTTTTTGCTGATTTTGGAAACTTCTGCTGGTTTAACTGCATTCTCAGAATTCTTCATCCGTCGTCAACTCCTTTTCATTTGATGAATGACTTTCTTGATCTTTCTCATTTTTATTCGTGATTTGAACCATAACCACCGCGGTGATCGCTCCAAAGATGGCAATCCCAGTAACCGGGATCTCTAAGTAGGCCATTAAAGCAAAACCTAAGAAAAAGTACGGCGCCACTTTTTTATTGATCAATAGCCTTGCCAACATCGCAAATCCCAAAGCAGGAATCATACCTGTAGCAACGGATAATCCATTTTGTACAAAATCTGGGATCATATTCAATAACGATTTTATTGTGCCGCTGCCCACTGCAAAAGAAATACCAACGATTAATGCCAGCATCAGCGACAGTCCAAATCCGGCTAATAAATGCATGCGCTCGATCCCCTTTGTATCAGCCTCTTTGGCATATTGATCAGCTTTTGAG
>JAATEZ010000251.1 GCA_015655485.1 Lactobacillales bacterium
AGCGGTCAAAGAGATGCGGCAAACAGTCATTTACAAATGGTTATTGCCCCGCTATTTGAAGTAGTAGAAGATAAAGAAAGCGATCATACACAGTGGGATATGGAAATTTTTCCAAAGGGAATGTATGATAGTCTGTTGACCTTATCCAAGAAATATGACCATATTCCTATCTATATTACTGAAAATGGTGTCGGTTTATATGAGCAGTTATCCGAAAATAATATAGTAGAAGATAAAGAAAGAATCAGTTTTTTGCAAGTTCATATCGAAGAAATGCTAAAAGCCATGGAGGCCGGCTGCAACGTCCGCGGTTACTATGTGTGGTCGACAATGGACCTCTATAGTTGGATAAACGGCTATCAAAAACGTTATGGATTGGTTTATATTGATTACGAAAATAATTTTAGAAGAATCCCCAAAAAAAGCTATTATTGGTATCAACAATTTATAGAGAAATGGGCGTGTAAAAATGAAAATGGCTAATGTAACAGAATGGGTCGAAAGGAAAATTTTGCCTTTTGCTGATAAAATAAGCAAGCAGCGTCATTTAAAAGCTGTTCAAAATGCTTTTTTAACAAATATGGCGTTCATGATGATCGGCAGCTTTGCACTGATTCTTGTTTCTCCTCCAATTGACTATAATCAGCTTTCAACTTCTAATATTTTTTATGGTTTGATCAAAGGCTGGACAAAGTTTTCTGTATTTGCCGGAGAACCACTGAACCTTATCTATACGATCACACTCGGATGTCTATCCCTTTATGTTGTCGTAGGGATCACGTATTTTTTGAGCAAGACATATACTATGGAGCCATTGATCCCCATTTTTTTGAATCTTGGTTCTTTTATCTACTTGTGCAGCAAATTAACAAAAACCGGACTGGATAATCAATATTTCGATGGTACCGGTCTTTTTTCCGGTATTATTATAGGATTGTTGTTAACCGAATTTTATCACTACCTGCAGAGAAAAAATATTGGCAAAATCAGCATGCCCGCAGGAGTTCCTCCTGCTTTATCCGAATCTTTTAATTCCTTGATCCCCGCGGCGATCATTTTGATTCTAGTCATGTTCTCAGGCATCTTTTTGGAATGGTTTGGTTTAAGTTTCCCGACACTGATCATAGCGATCGTTAAACCTTTGATCATGTTCGTTGATAATGTTTTTGGAGTGGCTTTTGCCTCATTGCTCACTCAAATATTATGGTGGTTTGGTATCCATGATACAGCAGTCGGTGCCGTTCTGATGCCTATCAGAGATGCTAATTTTGCCGCGAACGCCGCCGCTTATGCTTCAGGAACATCCGCTTACCATCTTCCTTATATTTACAGCGGACCTTATTGGTGGGTATTTTGTGCGATCGGCGGTTCTGGAGCGACTCTGAGTTTAGCCTACATGCTCTTATTCAGTAAATCCAAGCAGCTTAAAACTGTCGGCAAAATCGCTGCGATCCCGGCAATTTTCAATATTAACGAACCGCTGATATTTGGATTGCCTATTATGTTGAATCCGATTTTATTATTTCCGTTTCTGATCGCTCAAACTCTCAATGCGGTCATTACTTATCTAAGTATGTCTTCCGGGATAGTGGCCCATCCATTTGCAGAACCTGGTTGGAACATGTTTGCTCCAATTGCGGCTTTTCTTGCAACATTTGATTACAAAGCCGTCATTCTAGTGATTTTTCTGATCCTTCTGGATGCAGTGATCTATTACCCCTTCTTTAAAGCCTATGAAAAAGAATTGTTGAGTGCTGAAACCTAAAATTCTTCTTAACTAAAGCCATTTCATTCAAGAAAATAAACAACCTAAGATCCATATAGAGGTGGAATCAAAACGTCTGTTCAGAACTTCAAGAAAAAAGACAAGGATATCGAAAATAGCTGCTCCCATCTTCTGGATAGTTTTATTTTCCCCCGAAAAAGCTGTTTTTGACCCGCTGTTTATTGGTAGTTAAGGCCGGCCCATTCATTTAAGTTGATGAATGGGCCAGCCGTTTATATTTTCGATTCATTTTCATTTGTATTTAGTGAAAAAACAGAAAAAATTTTTCAGCCATTCCTGCCGTTAATCCCCCCACAAAAAATTTGCAACCAGTTGATCTACTTCGGAATTCTCATGTAATTTACTGTGTTGGGCACTGGAACCAAATATTTCTTTAT
>JAATEZ010000074.1 GCA_015655485.1 Lactobacillales bacterium
ATCCCCTGGCTGCTCGAAGCGGCCATGATATTTGAATTGGCTTTAGGCAAAGGTATCCAGGCAGCAGCTGTTTTCCTGTTGCTGGTTTTCTCTGCAATTACCGGAGAAGTCCAAGAAAAACGTGCAAAGAAGGCTATCGGTTACCTGCAGCAACAGCTGCAAATCAGTATCCGAACCATGAGAAATGGAACATAACAAACACTCCCCTCTCGTGAACTTGTTTCAGGAGATATTGTAGCTGCCGATCTTAGACTCACCAAAACAAACGGATCAGAGACTGAAGAATTTGATTTGACTAGTGAAATCGTGTCCGTCATAAAAAAAACTCAGGACAACGTAATGCTTTATCAAAGAAGCAAAACCACAAAAGGTTCCGGCGAAGGCATCGTAGCAGCGACTAGAGATCAAACGGAATATGGAAAAATTATTAGGCAATTATGAGAACAAGTAGATAGCTATTAATGGTTCTTTCGTACAATAAGCAATTTTTCCCTTCACATAAGCCCCGGCATCAATTAATGTCAAAGCGGTAGCGATCTGTCATCCTTCTCGAATATAAACACAGCAGGATCCCCAGTTTTCTTTAACAATTGGGTAGTAGGTGCCCGTTCACCTAATCTTTATAAAGTCAGTATTTTCTTGAAAAGTTGCGTTACTTCTAAATTTTTCAGGTATAGAATATCCAACATTCCAAAAAGAATTCAGGACAAGCTAAAGGAAAAAATCAGATACGATTCCAGCGGCTATTCACTGGTTCGTGTCTGATTTTTTCACTACCTTTTTCCTGAAATTTCAATCATTGGTTCACTATTTTATCAAGCGGAAAGTTCGAATTTCGTAAGGATGCAATTCAAAAGCAACGGTTCCTTTTTGAACCTTTTCTTGATTTTCTTCTAAAAGATTAGTTTCTTGCCATTGGAAGCTTTCTGGCAACATAATCTGAACTTGTCGCGTAGCGCCGACCGGATCATGCAATCGGAGGATCCAGCCGATACCGTCTTCCGCTTTTTTTAACGCATCAATAACAACTATTTCATTTTCCGCTTCAATTTTAATGCCTATTTTTTCTGATTCTGCACCTGATAGCACAGTTAATGGTTGATTAATTTGCCAAGCGGCCTGAATGGTTTGACCGGCAATAAAGTCTCCTTTATGCGGTAACAGGCTATACGTAAAGACATGATCACCAATATCAGCCGTTGGGTCCGGAAAGATCCCTCCTTTTAATAAAGAGAGTCGTAATTGATTGTTCTTAATATCATACCCGTATTTGCAATCGTTCAATAGACTGACCCCAAAATCATGTTGGGAAAAATCGGCCCATTGGTGTCCGACTGTTTCAAATTTAGCTAAATCCCAACTAGTGTTCCAATGAGTAGGTCGTTTAACATTCCCATATTGAATATCATAGGTTGCTTCTGTCGCCCGAACGTTCACATCAAACATGACTTTCAACAATTGTTGTCGTTCTTCCCAATGTGCTTTGGTTCGAAAATCAATCCGTTTTGTGTGATGATAAAAGAAAATTTCCTGAGCCAGGCTGGAATGCCCAAATTCGTAAGTCGCTTCAATAACAGTAAACAACTTATTCCTTGCTTTTACTTGAATCGTTTTTGCTTGGAGTGGATGAACCTTTTGTTGATAGTAAATGTCAATATCCCAAGCATCATTATTCATTGGTTTATCTTCAAACAATTGGAGAACATTGCCCAATCCTTGAAGTACCTCTCGTTGTAGTTCTTTATCATATAGTCGAGTAAACTGACCAGATTTATTCCATTCCACTTGGTAAAAAGCTGTTTCTAAATAACGTATCGGTATGTGATCTGGCATCACTTCTTCTGCTGCCGTCATCGCAACAGTTGTCGGTTGGAAAGTGGCACTTCCTAAAGCCGGAACAGTTACCAAGCCGTAGGACTGTCCTTGATACGTTACACTAGGAACCGGCGTGCCATCTGCCGTTTGAAATTTCTTTGTCGCCGGTAATTGCACCAGCTCTGTCTGTTCCCACGCTTGCGTGTTAAAAATTGTCACCTGTTCAGTCGTTTTTTCTGTTAAATTTGCCCGCAGCTTTGCTAATTGTGAGGTCACTTCACCTATTTCTTGCCGATAATCCTGATAAACTTCTTTGATAGATGAACCGGGAACAATATCGTGAAATTGATTGCGTAATAACGTTTGCCAGCTTTGGAACAGCTCTTTTTGCGGATAAGCAGTGCCGCTAGTCATTTCTCTGCTTGCATACAAAATTTCTAACTCTCGTAAAGCTAATTCTGTCTTACGATTCATTTGTTTAACAAACGCTTGAGAAGTATAAGTGCCTCGATGGTATTCAAGGTATAATTCACCATCCCAAGTATGAACATACCCATCTGTATTGGCAATGGTTTGCTGTAATTTTTCAAAATATTCGCGGGCACGACCGGTTTTCAAATTAGGCAGTCCGGGGATTGCCTCCATGCGTCGTCTTTTTTCTAGCATATCGCGGGTCACCCCACCGCCGCCATCTCCATAACCATAAGAGAGCAGAAGATCTTGATTAATCGTTTTATCTTGATAGTTTCGGTAAATACCCAATACAGTATTAGGCTCTAACTCCCCATTATAGGTATAAAACCAGCTTTGATCAGTCTGCCAGTTACGATCAGGATCAGCTGTCGGTGTAGTAATAAAGTGGGTCAGAATTTCAGTCCCATCAATGCCTTTCCAGATAAAGGTATCATGAGGCATTCGATTCATTTGATTCCAGCTGATTTTGGTCGTCATAAAAGTATCAATACCGGTTTTTTTTAAAATTTGAGGTAACGCCCATGAATAACCAAAAACATCTGGCAGCCATAAATAATGAATGGTTTCACCAAACTCTTTTTTAATAAATACTGCTCCGTGCAAAATTTGACGTGTTAGGGATTCGCCTGATGGAATATTGCAGTCAGCTTCCAACCACATGGCTCCATCAATTTCCCAGCGGCCTTCTTTTACTCGTTGTTTGATTTTCGTGAAAATTTCAGGATAATCTTCTTTAATGTACTGGTACAGTTGTGGCTGCGTTTGTAAAAAAACATAATCAGGATATTTTTCCATTAAGCACAGCACGGTAGAAAAGCTGCGTGCGGCCTTTTCTCGTGTATGTTTTAACCGCCAGAGCCACGCAACGTCAATATGGGTATGCCCAAGTGCAGTAACCGTTACCGGCTCTTGTTTAACCAGTTGATCAACAAATGTTTGCAACTGTTGATTGGCTTCAGCTGTACTTGCGTAAAAAGTTGTTGAACCAGGATAGGCCCAGTCTAATTGGCGAAAACTCTGATCTACCCTATGAATATATTCATAGCGTTTTGGATCATCTTCTGCCAGTTGGAAAGCTGTTTCTACTAACATCGCACTTGTATAGTAAAGATTGTCCGTTGCTTGATCCACTTCCACCAGACTGGCCTCTTTGAATTCATGATGTTGAATTTTTTCTGGCCCGCCGCCTTCCAAACCAGACCAAAGCCGCAGCGCTATCCGTAATGTTTTGCCGAAATGTTCTGGTTTAAGAAACACCTCTTTGTGGTTAGAATCAACTCCTTGATAAGGCTCCCCATCAATAAAAAGCAAAGATTCAAACCCTGAATTGTGTCCTTCCCCTGTGCACCCAAAATCAAAATAAAAGCAGTTTGCCCCTGTTGCAGGAATGATCACATCCCGTTGCAGCCATAAATAATAATCGCGTCCTGACCAGTTTGAACCAATCGCAGCAGCCTTTCCGGCAGTCATATCTGCAGGCGGATATTTTGCTGTTTTACTTTCATCTTCTATGACATACCATTCTGTTAGTGCTTGTTCATTACGATAACGCCAGCCTTTTAATTCTGCTATTTGATTGCGTAATTTAGAAATTGTAAAAAAGAAATCCATTCATGTTCCTCCTATATAGTCGATCGTTCATTCAATCGGTATCGCTAACTTATACCTAAATTCAAAAATTGGACTTTGAGCAAAATATGATGATTTTCCTGCTTTTCAGCCTTTCTCTGACGCGAGCTTCTTAAAAACCGGCGGTACTCCCCCACTGTTATTCCAGCCTTGATTTGCAGCAAAGCTTGTGTTACTTTTTATTCATATTTTGAAAAGACTTTACCGGTTAGTTGATACATAACTTGCAGCAAAATTACACTGCCGCCAAAAGTTAAGAAAAAAATGGTTCCTAATAAACGCAGCGGGCTGCTTACTGCAAAGACAACCAGAACAACGGTTCCACCAAATTCACTTAAAAAATAAAGAAAATTAGCTCGAGCAATGAATAATGATTGTTTAACAATATTCTGCATAGAATCCTGATATCTGGCCAAATAAGGCAACATAAAAAAATTAACTAATACAATTAATGCCACTAACCAGATACAGCCAACATTTATTAATAAATTGATTAGCGGATTGGGACTTACAAAGGCTACATTAAGCAGTAAAAGGGCCCAGCTGATAAGCAAAATACCACTAAATAAACACCCTTGTTTAAAATTATTCTTCAATTCTTGCCAATAAACTTTAATTATAGCCGGTTGTTGATCTTGTGTCAGCTTACGAATGACTGTGAGTGCCGCTGGCAAGGTCACTCCGATTGTTATAATCGGAGCGCTTGTCAATACAAAAAGGGCATTTAACAATAAGTAATCGGTGAATTTAGTTAATTTGTTAATTAGTTGGCTTTCATATTTAAACATGTGTTCAGCCCCTTATTCATTTATTTAGCGTTCTCTTCATACCGGTCGATCGCCTTTTGATGAATCTTCAAAAAGTCTTGCAGATCCATTTGATCTAATTGTTTTAGGTAACTGTCCCATTCTTTGTCACTAACACCGTTTTTAGTAACCCATTCTGCCTGTTTATTCTTAACAAATCCATCAATATCGGTTGAGATAGTACTTAATTTAGATTGTTCGTCATTTGAATAGGTGACTTGCGGATAGTTGGCAACCGCGTATTGTTCCAAATCTTTGGTAATTTTCAGTTTTAAACCGTCACCATCTAACGTTTCAAATTTCAGTTTATCGCTGAACCCGTCGGCTACATATTTTGGTCCTTGATCTCTAAAAGCAACGATTTCTGAATAAGAGCTTTGGGCCATTTTTTTCCCTGGTAAAATAGTATACGTTCCGTCGTCATTCTTTTCACTCGCTTTGCCAAAATCACCATAATAGGTTTCTACTGAAGCGTCATCTGTGTAAAATTGATCGATCCATTTTAACAATTTGCCGGGATTTTTACATGTATTAGTAATAACAAATTGATTGCGTCCATAAGGATCTTGGTCCATCATGACATATTTCTTGCCATCAGGTGCCGTCAAAGCTGGCAGCGGAACATATTCGTCTGAGTGACTACCAAAAGCGGTTCGCAGCCAACCATCAGAAACGCCTACTAGAGCAATGTTCTCATTCATTCGTTTAGAGCCAATTTGCGAATCATCCGCAGTAAATTGCTCGTTGTATAAGAGCCCGGATTTATACAATTTATTAAAGCGATTGATCGCATTTTTATAGCTGTCCGTAATTGGATTATAAATGATTTTTTTAGTGGCAGGATCCCAATTCATAAAGGTTGTCGTACTGGAAGTTAATTGTACGCCATAAATTGTTAATAAACGGTCCAAGCCTCCAAGCAATGGAATTTCATCTTGTTTGCCATTTTTATTAGGATCGTCTGTTTTAAATTTTTCTAAAACCGCTTCCAGTTCTTGGCAACTAGTAGGCATTTCCAAATTTAAATTTTCCAGCCACACTTGATTAATAAATAATTGATTTCCTACTACTGGGCGGCCGGGCATTTTCTTAGGCAAACTATAGATATGCCCATCATCAGATGTAATCAATGATTTTACTTTAGGATCACTTGCCATAATTTTTTTCAAATTAGGCATATTTTTATCAATTAATTTTTCTAGAGGAATAAATAACCCCTGATTCTTTTGAATATCAGCATCTTGTAACGCGTTGCCGCCAAAGAAAGCATCTGGTAGATCATCAGAATTCGTCAAGAACACACTTTTTTTGTCGCTCCAATCACTTCCTTGCTGAATTTTCCAATTAACTGTAATTCCTGCCTTTTTTTGTGAGTCTTTAACAAATCCTTTTAAGTAATCATCATTGCTTTTAATATCACGCACCGCTAACACATCAAAGGTCTTGCCATCATTACTCGCTGAGTCAGACCCTTTGCAACCAGTCATCATTAAACATGCTAACACTGCTACTAACCCCAATTTTTTTTTCATTTTTTATCCTCCTATTCTTTAATTGAACCGACCATAATTCCTTGATTGAAGTATTTTTGTAAAAACGGATACAAACACATAATCGGTAAAGTGGATACAACAATTGCTGCATATTTCATTTTATCTGACAAACTTTGTAATTGTGCCGCCAAGTCACCGCTGCCTTGTTGAATCATCGATTTGTTAACGATCAGCAGCCGGCGCAAAACTAATTGCAAGGGTTGATAATTTTCATTAGATACATAAATCATCGCTTCAAACCATGAATTCCAAATTCCTACAGCGACCCATAACCCGATCACAGCTAAAATTGCCTTTGACAACGGCAAAACAATTCGCCAAAAATAGCGGAATACTGAACAGCCATCCATCTGTGCCGCCTCCCAAAGCGTTTCTGGAATATTTTGCTTGAAAAAAGTTCGAATCACAATGATGTTGTAGCAGGAAACAGAAAAAGGCAGAATCAAGACTAGTCGCGTATTCAGAAGTCCAAATTGTTTAATGGTTAAATAAGTTGGGATTAAGCCGCCGCCAATAAACATAGGGATGGTGAAGAAAATTGTCCAAAACTTTTTTCCCAAAAATGTTTTTTGCGACATAGCATAGCCGACAGGAATATTAATAATCAATTGGAAAGCGGTACCGACAATGCAATAAAAAATAGTGTTAAGATACCCTTTCCAGATTGCCGGCTGCTTAAACAATTCACTATAAGCATCAAGTTTGATTGCTTTGGGCCAAAGCCAGACTTCCCCATTGGCAATTGCCGTTGAGTCACTAAATGAAGCAATGATTATAAACCATAGCGGATAGACGACACCCATAATCATCACAATTGCAATTAGATAAACAAAAAAGGTAAATACTTTGTCTTTATTAAGTGGATGTTTCATCGTTTATTTTTACTCCTTTCTGCTTAAATCAAACCGGTATCTGTTACTTTTTTCGAAACTTTATTAACGATCAACAGAATAATCAGATTGATGACTGTATTAAATAAACTAATCGCTGTTGATAAACTGTATTGCGAATTCACCATTCCTAATTTATACACATAAGTTGAAATAACTTCGCTCACCGGTAAGTTCAACTGATTTTGCAGTAAAAATACTTTTTCAAAACCAACGCTCAGGACACTTCCTGAACGCAATATTAACAAAATCATAGCGGTCGGCATCAAAAGCGGCAGATCAATATACCGGATTTTTTGCCATTTTGAAGCTCCGTCCATGGTTGCCGCTTCATAAAACGTTGGATCAATCCCGGATAGAGCGGCTAAATAAATGATGCTGTCCCAACCAATATTTTGCCAAACATCTGACCAAACATAGATACTGCTA
>JAATEZ010000318.1 GCA_015655485.1 Lactobacillales bacterium
ACTGGATAATCATCAAAAATCGCCACGACCGTTCCATTGCTGATGGCTCCATAAAGGGCATCCGCAGCATCATAGAGTTTCACTGAGAAACCATACTTGTCTTGATTATCCTCCAGGAAAGTAGCACTTTCTGTTCCAACTTTCGCGCCGACGACCTTCCCTTTAAGATCTTTATAACTGGTAATATCTTTCTCGTCTTTTGTAACCGCCATTTGGATCCCGCTGTCAAAATAAGGATCTGAAAAATCAAACGTCTTTTTACGCTCATCTGTGATACTCATTCCCGCGATCATACCATCCAGCTGATCCGCTTGAACTCCCTGAATAGAGCTGTCAAATCCCAGCGGTCTCAAATCATACTTGAATCCCTGGTCCTTAGCGATCGCACTTAAAATATCCACATCGATCCCAACATATTCACCAGAGCTGTTTTGAAATTCGAACGGAGCGAAAGTCAAATCTGTGCCAATTTTATATATTTTCTCTGCCGCAGAGGCAGATGGGCCAACAAAAAAAGTAATAACGCTAACCGCTAGAAAAAGCAAACCCGAAATTACACGCTTTTTATTCATAAAACTCCTCCTAATCCATGTCTATTTTTCCATTATATTATACTTCTCACTTTAGTACAAAAAAAAGTTTTTTGGGGGTTCTTTTTTATCCGAACATCCTACTTTGTCTTTGACACAATATATAATAAAAATAGAAGCCACACATTTTTTAAAACCAGGCAAAACACATGCTTAGCAACCCTCAACCAGAGGGGAGACGACCCGAAAAGATCGCCTCTCACACAAAAAATCAGTATTCTTTGAAATATGATCAATCTTTTTTGCCATCAGCTGCAACAATAATCTCCGTTTTTGATATTTTTTGCCATACTTCCTTCCTACTGCAAGGCGGCAATAACTGCTGCAATTTCTTGCGCATCTTTTTTTAGAAAAACGACAGATCGTATCCCTATTGTTTCAGCAAAATAAGCCTCTCCTACAAAATAACTGTTTTCTGCGTTCTTTAATAAAGCGACATCCTTGCTATCATTTCCAAAAGCAGTATAAGAATTCGAAATAAACTGCCTTAAAGTAGAATACTTATTGACATTTTCTGCTGTGATATCCATACTATTTTCATTTTCATGAACTATTAACAGTATATCACGCTTTATTTCTCGCAATTCAGTTTCAACCGATTCAAATTTTGCATCATCGATATTTACTAAAATGATTTTTATGGGGATAGTTATGGCATTGACAGGAATATTTTCAGCAAGCTTATCCGGATCCAGCTGCTTAAAAATAGCATTCGCTTCAGATACTTTAGCAGAATAATTAAATTGGTCATCGATGATATAATTCAAATCATATTTATCAATCAGCTCAACTATTTTTTGAAAACATCTTTCTGGAATGGACTTCATGACTTGGATATTCCCATTTTCTGAAATAATAGATCCGTTTCCCCCTATTAAAAAATTACCGGAAAAATCAGCTATAATTGGCAACAAATCCCTAATTGGCCGAGCAGATGCAAAATCACTTTGTTCCCGCGCCGCTCTAATTTCACTAGCTCCTCTACAATATCCCTCTCAATTTTTGTTCCATTGAAACAGATAGTTCCATCCACATCAAAAACATAATACATACGAAAACCTCTCCTTACAATCGATAAATGGCTGTCCGGATTCTTTTTATCCAATGATACCAATGATAATGTCCAACTACAATTTTTTCAATTCGATCCGTTGATTTTATTAGCTATCCGCTGTCATTAATGATAAAAATAATGACTAAGATTATAGTTGACATTTTCTTCTCCATTCACCAAGTAAATTCCGCATTTTGGATTTTTTTCCAATCGTTTTAATTACATCTATAATTCCCCTGATTGAATATTACTCCTTTTTTGAAATAAATTCCATAAAACAGTATAACAAAATGATGAACCAAAAACCAAAGACTATTTTTACCTATACCTGGTCATGAAAGAAAAGTGCTTAATCATGCTCAAAGACTTGGTCATCCAACAATTCATCCGTTAGAAAATCACTGGAGAACAACTAGAGAACCGTTCGCAGCGATGTTTCTGCTAATGGTTCTCTATCGTTTGCTATCATTTCTGATAGTTTAATATGATCCTCCCTCACCAATAAACCCCAAACTCATTGCAAAAACAACGCCAATTCATTAATTAAGTCTTCTGTTTGCGGAGCTTCGCCTAAACGATCAAAAAAGCCATGATCCATCCCCAAGTATTTAACTAATTTGACCTTTATTCCTTTTTGTACTAATAATTCAGCAAACTGTTCATTTGCCGGTGTCAAGATATCATATTCCGGAACAGCGATGAATGTGTCCGGCAAAGTTTGCAAGTTTTTTGAGAAAAACGGCGATATTCTCGGATCATTGACCTCTTCCTCACTTTGGACATACAAGCGCCCGGCTAGACTGGACAAGTTTTTAAAACGATGGATCCTAAAATAAATTTCTTCCTTATGATCCGGATTGATTTGAAAGTTTTCAGCGACCCATTGCGAAAATGATCCCTGATCATCTCCTAACTTCAAACCCGGATAAACTAACAGTAATTTGTCCAGCTTAATATCCGTAGACTCGAGAGCACAGACTGCCGCAAGATTTCCTCCGGCACTTTCTCCGCCAATGGATATTTTATCCTCATCGATGGCCAACTCAAGAGCATTTTTTTGAATCCAGCCAAGCACTCCGCTCACATCCTCGATGGCTTTAGGAAATGGATTTTCTGGCGCGAGCCGATATTCTGCAGAAAATATCACCGCATTCGATTTTTCTGCCAATAGTTTCAGCTGGTTTTCGATGGCTTTCACACTGCCGCCAAAATACCCGCCGCCGTGCATGAATAAAAGAGCTGCCCTCTTCGTTTGTTTATCCTCTTTTTGATAAATCGTGACCGCCACATAATGATCCGTGACTTGGATCAGCTTGTGTTGAATAAGAATCGCAGTCGATGTTAAATCTGTGTTTTCTCCGCCCATCGATAATCTATTTTTCATCAAATCTAAATTCTCGATATCCGTTGAATTGTCATAAATGACTTTCTTTTTCATTTTTTCCTGAACATTCTTTAAGACTCTGGGATCGAGTACGCCCTTGCGCGTTTCTTGTGGAATCCGCTTCAAAAACAAATATTTTCTGGACTCATCGACTGCTGCTGCTTGTAAATCGGCTAATTCCTCTTTCGAGTACACTGATTTTCCCTCCATTTTTATGAAATTTTTTTCGCATTCCAGCTTCATGGATGCTTATCATTTATCTAACTGAATTCCTTGGATTTTGTGATCGATTTTTTCGATATCTTCTTTAGCCAGTTCCCAATCAAAAGCCTGGCAGTTCTCCATCGCTTGTTCCCGATTATTTATGCCTACCAGTGCCGTACCGACTATCTCCTGCTGGGTACTCCAATTGATCACTATTTGCGGGATCGGTTTTTTATATTTCTCACTGATTTCATCTAAAACATCAAGCAAGCTCATGATTTTAGAAAATTTTGGCTCCCGATAATAGTCATAAAAAGTCGATCGAATATCATCTTCCGCAAAATGAGGTAATTCTCTGATCGCACCGCTTAAGATTCCCGCCCCTAAAGAGCCGTAAGTCATCGCATCGATCCCTTTTTTAAATCCCCAGTCGATCAAATCATGATCTGTCACATTCACCATAGAGTACGGAATTTGCTGAACATCGATCTGACCATATTTTTCTGCCGCCAAAATCTGTTCTTTTGAAAAATTAGACACTCCGATATATTTGATGATTCCTTCATGTTTAAGATAATTAAGAGCACTCATTGTTTCTGCGATCGGCGTATGTTCATCCGGCCAGTGAACATAATAAAAATCCATATAATCGGTTCTTAAGTTTTCCAGAGAACTTTCTACCTCGCGCATAATATTTTTATAACTCGCGTCTCTCTGCGCTTCTTTTGAGTAGATATCCGTCACCAGACCAAATTTGCTGGACAGTAATAAATCCTGCCGCTTGAATCCTTGAATCGCTGCTCCAACAATTTTTTCCGAGGTGCCGTTGCCATAGACCGGCGCCGTATCTATCAAATTGGCTCCCGCTTCGATCATCGCTTGGATACCCTCAATACTGTCTGCAGTTTTCAGTTTTCCATAACGGCTTTCTCCAATCGACCAGGTTCCAACTGCCAGGCTTGAAACTGAGCAATCGGCATTCTTAAATTTTTTATATCTCATTTTACTGTTCCTTTCCATTTTTCTAAACGACATGCAACAGGGCCAAAACGATGGCTAATCCAA
>JAATEZ010000376.1 GCA_015655485.1 Lactobacillales bacterium
CCTTGATACATGACCAAAACCCGATCGGCCATTTGAGCAACAAGTCCGATATTATGCGTGATCAAAATAATCGACATTCCCGAAGCTTGCTGCAACTGCAATAAAAGCGCCATGATCTGTGCCTGGATGCTAACATCCAAAGCAGTCGTAGGTTCATCAGCAATCAGGATCTGCGGGTTGCAGGCTAAAGCAATAGCGATCATCACACGTTGTCTCTGACCGCCAGAAAGCATGTGCGGAAACTTTTTCAGCATTTGCAGAGAATCTTCCAAGCCAACTTTTTTCAGCAAAATCAAGGCTTGTTTTTCGGCGCTTTTCCGATCTAATTTCAAATGAACTCGAAAGCTTTCCATAATTTGATTTCCAATGGAGAAGGCAGGATTTAAACTGGTCAAAGCATCCTGAAAAATCATGCCGATTTGTTTTCCGCGGATTTTATCCATTTCAGCATCTGTAAATCCATCAATGCGTTTTCCTTCAAAAAAAATTTCTCCACTGCTTATTTCACCATTGCGGCTTAATAGTCCCATAATGGAAAGCATCGTCAAGGTTTTCCCTGAACCAGATTCTCCTACAATGCACAAAGTCTCTCCCTTGGTTAAAGTAAAACTGACATCTCTGAGCAACTTCTTCTTTTGAGAATCCACGAGAAAAGTTGTATCCAGATTTTTCACTTCTAATAATTGAGTCATTGCTTCACCTCGCATCTTCTGACTTCATGAAAAGGAATAGGAAAAATTTAAACAACTAACTCTGAAAAAAAGAAAACTCATGTTGAAACACTTTCCCTTTCACATAAGCAATCTTTATTTTTTGCAGAATTAGTTCAAAAGATATTTTTCATTAATTCAAAATTTAGTCGCTCGTCTTCCATTCCCACTTTTCAATATTATTGAAGGAACCATAAGTGTGAGGCTCTGCATTTTCCAGTTCTTTATTCACTGCGCCCAGCGATCGAACAAAATAGGCCGAGAAAAATGGTACATCTTCCTGAAGGGTCTTGGTTACCCGACTATATAAGGCCGCTACTTCATCCTGACTGGATGCGCCCTGAACTTTTTCAAATTGTTCATTGATCGAACTATTTTGATACTGCGGCCAATCCCCTTCACTATTGATCAGCCAGCTGATATCCGGGTAAGGATCGATTGGAGCCATAGTGTATTGGACAGCCAAAATATCATAATCGTGATCTCCTGCTCTTGTTGTCAATGTCGAGAGATTAACCGATTCAACTTTGGCATTGATACCGATCTCTTTTAAAGATGCGACAATAATATCAGCCGCCTGCACAAAAGTCTGGTCGCCAGAATTCACGAGAAAAGTCAAAGTTTGAGTCGAATCCCATCCAGAATCTTCAACTAATTTTTTCGCCTTATCTAAATCATACTTTGTTGGAGTTATTGACTTGTCAAAGTAAGGACTATAAGAAGAAAGAAAGCCATCGGCCACTTCCCCGTTCCCATCCAAAAGATCTTTGACAATTTTTTTCCGGTCCACCGCATATAAAATCGCTTGGCGGACACGCTTGTCTTTGATTGTGCCTGTGTTTAAGAAAACCATCTGATTAGTTATCGGTTCGTCCAATACACTGGTTACATTTTCCAGCTTTTGAACATTTGCATAATCATCTTGAGCAATACTTCCCATTGTCTGCTGAACAAAATCGATTTCTCCAGATTGCAATCCCGCATACAACTGACTGCTGTCCAGAATCTTTATATTCACTTTTTTGATCTTTGGTACTGATTTCCAGTACTTCTGATTTGATTTAAAGGAAAGAAAAGTCTCTGAATCATAATCAGTTAGTTTATACGGTCCGCTGACTACATCAGGTTTATTAAACCAGTCATAGGTGCTTAATTCATCTGCCGGAACATCTTTTAAAATATGTTTAGGAACAGTGAAGATGTATCGACCAAAAGTGTTCTCAAAAGAATCCAGCGACAGCTTTGTAGTTGCAAGAAACTGTACGGTCTTATCATCCACTTTGACTAATCCTTCAATCGATTCAGCACCAGATGGAGAATTTCCGTTTTCGTCAAACCCTTTGATGTTAGCATAAGAATAGACATTTGTATTCCCGACTTCCGGACTGGTAGTTCTTAATACAGAAAAAATCACATCATCCGCCGTAATATCCTGTCCATCAGACCACTTGGCGTCTTCATCAATTTTAACAGTAAACGTCTGATTATCTTCAGTAGTTATACTGCTGGCCAGCTGACCAACATAATTCAAATCTTTATCCAACTCAACTAGCGGTAAAAATTCTAATCCAATCGCATATTTATCGACTTCTTTGCCTCCGCCTAAAAGAGGATTTATCGTATCTAAAGAATTTGTTACCCCAATGTTGACCATATTTTTCGTCTGTGATTCTTTCTTTTCCTCATTCCCGCTATTACTGCCGCATGCCGCTAACAATAATAAAGTAAATAAAACAACTGAAATCCGCCAAAATCCCCCTGACTTTCCCTTGAAAAAAATTTTTTTCATTCGTTTTCCCCCTATTTGAAACACAAATAAACCTGATCCCTCAACTGCATGATTCGGCATTTTATTAAAACTATCCTACTACACTTTATCCGGCTTGCATAATAGGAAAAAACTGTCACAAATGATAGCTTTTTCCTATCAGCATCAAGAAAAGCTTAAATGAGGCGTGTCTGACCTTGAGCGATAGAGAAAGAAAAATTTTAGCGACGCCAAGCATCGTGAATTCTTTCTTGAACTATTGCCGAAAAGGTCTGCCTCATGAAGCTGGACCTAGAAAAGCTTAAATGAGGCATGTCTGACCTTGAGCGATAGAGAAAGAAAGTATAAATAATTTAAACTGCCGGACCAGATCCGGGAGTTTGACAGTTTCATTTCAAAAAAATCGCTGAAAGCCTTGATAAGGGGTATTTTTTTTGTCAAATTCTCAATTCTATTGTTGAGTACTATTTAGTACTGTGGTATAATATAAGCAGTGAAAGAAATAGTAGAAAAA
>JAATEZ010000037.1 GCA_015655485.1 Lactobacillales bacterium
TGCTCCGCCTGTTCCATCGGACATCTGAGGTCTTCTTCCGAGTGTAAGATCAGCATAGGCGTTTCAACCTTTTGAACAAAAGCCAATGGCGATTTTTCCCACAGCTTTTCTGGTTGTGTGATATCTGCACCACTTTCTTCCACAAAAAAATGAAAACCGATATCTCCTGTACCGATCATACTGATAAAATTAGAAATAGACCTTTGAGTCGCAGCGGCTTTAAAACGATTTGTCTGCGTCACGATCCAATTAGTCATGAACCAGCCATAACTTCCTCCTGTGACAAACAAGCACTCCTGGTCAATAAATTCGTAGTCAGCCAGAACTTGATCCAGCCCCGTCATCAAGTCCTGATAGTCCCCTTCCCCGTACTTGCCCAATACTCCGTTCAAGTGCTCCTGACCATAGCCGAAGCTTCCTCTGGGGTTCAAAAGCAGCACAAGATAACCTTGCTGCGCCATTAGTTGGATCTCATGATGGAAAGTCGCGCCATGCATCGTATAAGGCCCTCCATGAATATTCAATATCAATGGATACTTTTTATTTGGATCTAAATCACTCGGCAGAACCAGGAAGCCCGGAATACGGCCGCCATCTTGAGCAGCGTATTCCACTCTTTTATAATCGGCGAAATCGGCAGTGTCAAAATCCGGATTTAGAAACGGTGTCACGAGTCGGCTATTATTTTTCTGAAAATCCATGATTTCAAGCCTGGCAGGTACTTTAGGCGCACTGATGACCAATGCAAGCTTTTTTTGCACCGGGTCACAAGCAAAATCCAAAATATGTTCTTCTTTTGCCCTGACTGCTTCAACCGCCAGTGTTTCCGGATCAAACTTATAGAGTGCCACAATTCCTTCGACAGAAGCCACAAAATAAAAGACATGATTGGCATCGGACCATTGTAATTGTGCATTGGTCGTATTCTGTTTAAAATCACTGACACAAAAATCCGTCACTTGCCTATCAAGTTTCCCTGATACATTTTTTAATTTTCTTTTTTCAAAATCATATAAATAAATACTCAGCTGATGGATCGTTTGATAGGGCAGACAACTGCCAATCATAGCTAAATAACGCCCGTCCAAAGAAAAAGCCGGTTCACCAAATATTCCGGTCTCATATTTTTCAGTCAAACAATAGTCAAAAACATCAGACTGACTGTCGGATCGAGAAAGCTGAATTTTAAATAAACCTGTATCATCATTCAATGGATTTTCCGGTTCCAAAGCTTTTTCAACCACTAAAAAACTGCCATCAGGCGCAATCGCTGCGGCTTTTTTTAACCCATAACCAAGACTATAGTCGCTGATCACTTGCGCTCTGGTCTCACATAGTTTCAAAGAACAAATCACCTCTTGTAAAAAAGGATCCAGAAAACCTGTTCCATTAGCTTTGTATAGAATATTTTCCGTAATAAAAGGGGACTGGATTTTATTTGCAACAGTAGGACTACTCAAAACTTCAATACTAGCCGGCGCATTTGCTGACAAACTTGTGGTGAAGAAAAAACTCATCCCCTTTGGATGCCAAAAAACATCCTTCACTCCCGCCGGCAAATTCGTCAATTGCTGCGTAGTTTGTTGGAGCGTATCATAAATAAAGACTTGTTGATTGCCGCTTCTATTCGAAAGAAAAAGCAGCTTACTGCCATCGCTGTTCCACTGTGGTTGAACATTCAGGCTGTCCTCCCATTCAATAGTCTTCGTGTTAGCAGATGTGAAGTCTGTTAAAATGATTTTCGCCTGATAAGAATCATTTTTTTTATTCAGCTTTGTTACAACATACGCCAAAAATCTGCCATCAGAGCTATAGTTTGGCGCGGATACTGTTTCTAGCTCATATAAATCAGCTATTGAAATTTGTTTTTTCATTTTCTTTTCGCATCCTTTATGCTTCATTCAAGAAATCTACCGCTGCCAAAAGATAGACCTTGGCGCATTGGACTAAATCAGCCACTTTGACTTTTTCGTCAAAGCCATGGATCGTCGCCAGCTCGGCCGGACCATATTGCAATACCGGGATCTGATGTTCTCGAAAATGTCTGGCATCACTGCAAGCCCATTGAAGGACACCATAGGCTTCTTCTTGGGCCACATATTTGATGTTTTCTACTATCGCCTGACAAATTGGATCTTCGGCCGCAGTAAAGTTAGCCGAACTTTTAAATCCAAAACTTTCAATCGAATATTGAATGTGCAATTTGTCCAATTCAGCAGTAATATAGTCCATCGTTTCCGCATTAGTGATCCCAAACGGCAAACGGCAATCGATCTCCACAACACATTTATCGGCAACTACATTCGAGCTTGTCCCTCCATGGATCGTACCGATATTGCAAGTGATTTTTTCAAAAACTCCTTTTGTTTCGCGAGGCTCTTTTTCTAGCAGGTATTGATTGGAAACGGATAATAATTCCTTTACGTCTTCAGGTGTCTCAATTTTTAAAGAGGTCACTGTTCGAATTCGTTCAATGGCCGCAATCGTGTCTACAATGGCATTTTCCCCGACAAAAGGCGCCAAACTTCCATGACCGGGAACACCGAATACTGTTAAGCGGAACCAGCAAGCTCCCTTTTGCCCAATCGTGGGATTCAAAGGACTGGACGGTTCTGCGATCAAACAACCGTCGCCTTTGATGAGACCTTCATTCAGCAGCCAGGGAACACCAAATTCACCGCCGCTTTCTTCATCAGGAACTACTGCTAAAGTGAGTTCGCCATCTAATTGGATCTCATATCTTTTCAAAATAGCCAGGGTAAAAATAATTCCGGCTAAGCCGCCTTTCATGTCGCTGGCCCCGCGGCCTAAAAGAAGCCCTTCGCGGACAGCTCCGCTAAACGGATCAAAAGTCCACTGGCTTTGATCCCCCACAGGGACAGTATCCGAATGGCCGCAATAAACCAATTTTTTCCCATGTTCGGAACCGATTTTCGCTACCAGATCGTAACGCTTAGCGTCGGGCTCATATTTTACGCTTTCTATTCCATTTTTTGACAAATAATTTTCGATAAATTCACTGATAGCCGTCGTATCCCCTAATGGATTTTCACTGGGGATCTTCAGTAAATCAGAACACAATTCAATAAGTTATGCTTCATTTTCCGTAATAAGCTCAATCAGTTTCTGTTTATTCATTTAGTATAACCTCCATTTTTTTCCCAGGAACCGCACTCAGCAGCTTTTGCGTATACTCATGTTTAGGATTCGTGTAGACTTCTTCTGCATCACCAAATTCAACGATTTCTCCCATATACATCACCGCAATGCGATCACAAAAATAACGAACAACATTCAAATCATGGGAAATAAAAATATAAGTCAATTGAAATTTTTGTTGCAAATCAATTAATAAATTAATGATCTGAGCTTGGATCGACACGTCCAATGCTGAAACCGGCTCATCACAAATGATCAACTCCGGATTCAACATCAGTGAACGGGCAATATTTATTCTTTGACATTGTCCCCCAGAAAATTCGTGCGGAAAACGATGGGCATAGCTTTTTTGTAATCCAACATTTTCCAGCATCGTCAAAGCCTGCTCTTTACGACTTTCCGGAGTACCAATATTATGGATAGCCAGTGGTTCAGTTAATAAATTTAAAACTCTTTTTCGAGGATCTAACGAAGCGTATGGATCTTGAAAAATCATTTGGATATTTTTTCGTGCGGCTCGGATCTCATCCGGAGCCGCTTTTGTTAAATCTTGATTTTTGAAAATGACACTGCCGGAAGATGGTTCGATCAATCTTGAAACCAGTCTGGCAAAAGTCGATTTTCCACAGCCGGATTCTCCGACGATTCCCATCGTTTCTCCTTTTTTCACCTTTAATGAGACCCCATTAACTGCATATAAAAAATCTTTTTGTTTTTTCATCGTAAAACGATGATTTCTCAATGTATATTTTTTCTTTAATTCACGGGTTTCCAAAATAATTTCCTGCTCCATTCTGCTTCCTCCTTTCGGCCTCATTCCTCTTTAAAATGAAAATGCTGATAACAGGTGCAACGAACAAAATGATCTTCTTCAACTTCTCGAAGTTTGGGATCCTGCTCATGTTCATCTTCTGCTATCCAGGGAATCCGATTGGCAAAACGGCAAGTTCCTTTCGGAATATCTTTTAAGGCTGGCACATTGCCTTCAATGACCGGTAATTTCCCGGATTTTTTATTGGCTGCCGGAATCGAACGAATCAAAAGCTTTGTATAAGGATGTAATGGATTTTTAAAAATGGTTTCTGCACTGGCGCTTTCAACTATCTGACCAGCATACATGATGAGGATCTGATCCGCCATGTCCGCCACAACTTCTAAATCATGTGTGATCAAAATCATACTGGTGTTGGCCTTTTCTTGTAACTGTTTTAATAAATTTAAGATCTGAGCCTGAACGGTAACATCCAGAGCGGTTGTCGGCTCATCTGCAATGATCAAGGAAGGATTGGATGAAATAGCCATCGCGATCATGACTCTTTGCCGCATCCCGCCAGAAAATTCATGCGGGTAGAGTTTTATTCTTTGCTTAGCGTCCTTGATCCCTACGACTTCAAGCAATTGCACGGCCAATTCACGGGCTTTACTTTTTTTGACCTTTTGATGGAGTAAAATCGCTTCTACCAGCTGATTTTCGACTGTAAAAACAGGATTCAGGCTGGTCATCGGGTCTTGAAAAATCATAGAAATTTCATTCCCTCTGATTTTCCGCATTTGCTTCTCTGAAAAATCTGCCAGATCCTGATTTTTATAGTAGATCTTCCCAGCAGCCAGCTGACCATTTGATGGTAAAAGTTTCAAAATAGAAGTTACCGCTACGCTTTTCCCTGAACCGGATTCTCCGACAATCCCCAAAACCTCGCCTTTTTTAAGAAAAAAACTGACATCCTCCACAGCCCGCAATTTTTCTTTGCCGCTTATAAATTCAACCGATAAGTGTTCTACTGATAATAATGGCTCCTCTGCTTTCATCGACTGCTCCTCCTTCCTCATTAAAGTTTCGTTTTTGGATCCAAAGCATCTCTCAGTCCGTCTCCAAATAAATTCAACCCTAAAACTGAAAATAAAATAGCGAGCCCCGACAATACGGCGATATGCGGAGAAACAACTAGAAAATCTTTCCCTTCCTTCAAAATATTGCCCCATGATGCTGTCGGCGGTTGAATCCCTAAACCTAAAAAGCTCAAAGCAGCTTCAGAAATTATAGCTCCAGCCACATTCATCGTGGCATAAACAATGATTGGAGTCAGACAATTAGGCAAAATATGCTGAAAAATGATCCGCCATTGTTTGGCACCCAATGATTTTGTAACTTCAATATATTCTTCTTCCTTCACACTGAGGACTTGACCACGCACCATTCGCGCAAAACCAGGTATATTCCCGACCCCGATCGCTACAATAACGTTCATCAGTCCTGTATCCAAGACTGTCATTAAAGTAATAGCTAGTAAAATAAAAGGAAAAGCGGACAAAGCATCCATAAAACGCATAATGAGCGAATCAATAAACCCGCCAAAATATCCGGCCACAAGCCCTAAAAAAATTCCAATAGCTCCGCCCACTAATACCGCCCCGATGCCAACGATCAGGGAGATCCGCGATCCGTAAATGATCCGACTCAATAAATCGCGGCCATAACTATCTGTACCTAAAAGGTGTCCTTTCGTGCCTGGCGATAAAAGTGCTTGTTGAATGTTCATCTCATTTGGATCATATTGCGCCAATAACGGAGCGAAAAGCGCCATACAAATCATTAGAAGCACGAAAACCAGACCAATAAGAGCTAATTTATTCTTAAAAAGTTTTCTAAAAAATTGTGAGCCCTCATTGGGTGATTGGTCTGCCTTAGCCGTCATTTATTTTTCCCCCCTCACATAGCTGACTTTTGGATTCACTACTTTATATAGAATATCAATGATCAAATTGATTAAAACAAACAGAACAGCTAAAAAAATGACAGTTCCTTGAACAACGACGAAATCACGTTTATTAATAGCATCAACGATCAAACGTCCCATCCCCGGCCAGCTGAAAATCGTTTCCGTCAAAACAGCCCCGCCCAGCATAGAGGATATTTGCATGCCGATCGTTGTTAAAATTGGTGTCATCGCATTTTTCAAAGCGTGCTTGCAGACGACCAGAGTTCCGCTGACTCCTTTAGCACGCGCCGTTTTTATATAATTTTCTCCCATCACGTCCAGCATACTGGATCGAGTGATTCTTGAAAAATTTGCCATTGGAATCGTTGCTAAAGTCACGCCCGGCAAAATCAGATGACGGACATAATCGACAATGCCGGCGTCCATCGAGCCAATGCCTGTTGCCGGAAACCAGCCCAAATTCACACTAAAGAATAACACTAACATGATTCCTAACCAGAAAACCGGCATTGAAACACCTACTAAAGAAAAAATCGTGAAAAAATAATCCCAGGCAGTGCCTTTTTTTACGGCAGAAATCATTCCAGAGAAAATGCCAATAATCAAAGAAATGCATAAAGAAAACACGGTCAATACTATTGTATTAGGAAATCTTTCCATAATAAGATCGATCACCGGGCGATTGTATGTAGCTGAATCCCCTAAATCAAAATGAAGCAAATCACGAATAAACGCTATAAATTGTGCGCCCATCGAATCATTTAATCCTAATTTTTCTCTTAAATTGTTGATCTCGGTCACACTTGCTTGAGGCCCAAGCATCACACGCGCCGGATCACCGGGGATCATTCGTGTGACTAAAAAAACAATGATCGCCACAAATAATAAAGTAGGGATCAAATCTAATATTCTTCTTAAAATATAACGGAGCATCTTCGATCACCCTCTTTCTAAAAAAGTGTAAAGGCGTCAAAACGTCTCCGGCGCCTTTACAACTATTCATTATTATTTATTTTAATCTTGACTCAACCAAACGTTGGACTCCTCATCCACTAAAACAATGGTATTGTCAGCCCGGACTATATAATCATGAACTTTATTGTTCAAGCCGGCAATAATATCTTGATCATACAGATCCAAATGTGGTAAATCTGCTGAAATCAATTTCAACGCTTTTTCATAGATAGCCGCACGTTCAGTTTCGTCCACGGTTGTAGCTGTGGCTTCCTGCAATAACTGGTCTACTTCTGCATTGCTGTATCCGCCGCCATTGCCTAATGCTCCGATTTGATTTGTACTAAACATTTGATATAAGAAGAAATCAGGATCCGGGTACCAGCTCCAACCCATGATATAAAGCGGCGCCTCTCCGGCAGCTACAGTATCGCTGAACGTCCCCCATTCTACAGTTTTGATCGTAATATTAATGCCGATCTTGGCCATTTGTGACTGGAAAATCGTTGCAGCGGTCACACGCGCCTCAGTCACATACAGATCGATATCAAAACCGTCCGCATAACCTGCTTCCGTCAGTAATTTTTTAGCTTCATCCAGATCTGGACCAGCCGCATCTTTCACTTCGGTCTCTACCGTTTTACTATAGCCCCAAGAAGCTCTCGGCAATGGCAGATAAGCTACTTTTGCTTCATCATATTTATAAACGCCAGCTAATAATTCTTTTCTATCTAAAGCTAAATTCATCGCTTGGCGAACTTTCAAGTCTGCTGTCGGACCGCTCTTCATGTTAAAGGCTAAATATCCCATGGACAGGCCGGCAGTTTTTGACAAAACTAAATCTGAATTTTTTTCAATTATTTTTACATTTTGACCACTGATATTTGTCGCTACATCGATGTCTCCAGATTGTAACGAATTGCCCATCGTATTCGTGTCAGTAATAAAACTAAATTTCACACTGTCTAAATAAGGCTTATCTCCCCAATATTTATTGTTGCGCTTAAGAGTCACATGATCGTCAGCCGCCCATTCTGAAAAAGCAAAAGGACCTGTCCCGACCGGATGACTGCCATAATCCTCTCCCCAGCCAACTACTTCCTCCTTAGCGACGATCGCGTTGCCCATATCTGTCAGCATTGCAAGAAAAGCTGCATAAGGCTGGTCCAATTTAATAGTCAATACAGTCTCGCTAGTCACATCGATTTCTTTCACATAACGCAAACGATTCATGGCCGAATCATTTAAAGAACGCTCTAATGAATATTTGACATCTTCCGCTGTCATTTTGCGGCCGTCCTGATACTCTCCCTTTTGGAAATAAACATCATCTCTCAAGGTAAAAGTATATTCAGTCATATCCTCCGAAACTTCCCAGCTTTTAGCTAAAGAAGGGCCGATTTCAGTTAGATCACTATTATACGTAACTAAAGTATCATAAATACTGCGCATGACATTTGATTCATAAACTGCGGTGTAACTGATTGGATCCAGTGTGGCGATGTTCGATGATAACCCGATTTTCAACTCTCCGCCCGACTGTGCCTTATCAGAATCCCCGCTGCTTCCTGTGTTACTGCTCTTATTTGACGAACTGCATCCAGCAACCAAAAATAGAAATAAAACAACAAAAACTTTACTCAAGATCTTTTTCATACTGCCCCTCCTTGTTTCACAATTAGATTTTTTATTTCACTATATGAACATGAAACATATTTTATCAGAATTTTCAGAAATTATCAATTAATTTTTCTCATTCTGCTTTAATTTATTTCTAAAATAAATATAAGAAAGAATATTTTTTCGAGTTTAACGTTATATTATGTGACATAAAAATACAAGATATAACAAAAATTAATTACTGGGCATGCCTTGAATTTTTTCGATTTAAAGAGTTGAATCTTGAAAAAATAACTTCCAA
>JAATEZ010000338.1 GCA_015655485.1 Lactobacillales bacterium
ACTAGTTATTGCACTCGAGTTGTAAAATCCCAAACAGATCCATAAGGATCTTCGAGAGTTGCTTTTCTGTCTCCCCAAAACTGCAACTTGACTGGTTGTAGCAATTTACAGCCACAGTTCTCAGCATGTGCAACTACTTGATCTACATCATCGACGTAGACATAAAAAGTCATTTGCGGAGTTGTCTTGGCGCTTTTAGGACTTTTATAGTGCTCATATCCCGGCAAACCTTCTTTTGAGATCGTAAAATTGTTTCCTCTATAGCGCATACGTATAAATGCAGAAACTCCTGAATCATCCGACATTTCAAAGATTGGTACAAAATGAAATGCTTTTTCATAAAACTTCATTGCTTCTTCGCAGTCAGGTACATATAACCGTGATTCGTCACCATAATTCAGAATAATACAATTTTTGATAAGGAGGTCCAAGACACCGAAGAATAATGCGATGACGTTCTTTTAAATTGCTCACTTCTCTTTTTTTTCCATCTACAAATATAAGGTGTAATCCTAAAAAACAAAAAAATATCCATCGACTTGTTGGATTTTGCGCAGGCTTCTTCTTTTGGTTTAAAAAGTACTCACCATTTTCTCTTAGTTTTTCACGCACTTTGTATTCTATTGCTGCGTATACGAGTAAGCAGAGCGTCATTACCATTAAAAGAGCTTCTATTCTTTGTGGTTTTTTCAAGAAAAAAGAGGAGATTAGAAAATCAGGACTCTTAAGAAAACGAAAACCCCTTTCAACGCTTTGTTGTGATTTGTAAGTATCGAGAGCATCCTTCATCGAAAATTCAGTCGACATATCATTTGTTGCAATAACAAAGTATCCTTTTTCTCTTTCTAAATCAGCCTTTCTCTTTAAGCAACAAGCGATGGATCCCATGATTCGATAACCAATTCTTGAGGGGTGCACTCCTTTTTTAGGGCATCCGGCGTGATGATGTTTTTGCACTTCAATAATCTCTATATCTTTAATTTCTAAATATTTATATTTGGAAATACTTTTTTCACTATGCTTCAAAGCATCATTCGGACATGAAAATATTTCTTTTGAAAGCTTCTCAAATTCTTTAGCTTCTTTTTCTGATTCTTTTTTGTATTTCTTCAGCAATGTTTTACACTCTCGTTGGTAAGCTGCTTCGCTGAAAATGACCATCCATCTTTGAGTGACATCTTTATAGTTAGTCTCATACTCTTTTCCTTTATATCCATTGCCTAAATCTACCATTTCCTTAATATCACTCTTCTCTATAAGTTCTTGCGTCATGCAAATCTTACTTGGAACTCTTGTGACAAATAAAGCTTTGGCTACATCTAATGCCTGGATAGATGCCGGTGTATACAGTGCGCTATCACCTACTAAATAACGGTTACCAATTGCTTCTTGAAAGCTTTTTATATGTTTAGAGATAATCTCTGTAAAGGCCGTTTTATCTGAACTATTCCCACTAGCCGCTTGCATAAAAAGAGGAATGTTTCCTTGGTTAGAGGTAATCATTTGCAAAACAGCCTGATTCAAATCTGGCCGATGGTCTCGGCTATATCCTTGAATAATTTGAATTCTTGCTTCATCTTGCTCTAAAAGGCTATGATAATCTCCATCCACATGAAAACTTGTGGAATCTAAGTGCAGACTTTTTACTTCAATTCCTAATTTTTGCATGGCTCTCAGAGCTATCTTAGTATATAGCTCTGTTACATCTATAGAAAATAATTTATCAAGAGTTCGACCAAGAACATTATCATCAATTTGATCAGGTTTAATACAAGCTCCTAAAAGATGATCAATAGGTTTATCTTCAAAATATTCAGAATATAGATAAAGAGTTCGACTAACAAATCCAAGTCCATTGAGAATCATACACTTGACACATTGTCCAAATGTAAGGTTTTTATTTTTAGCCTGCATGCCACAGGCTTCATCGACAATTTCGCTAATACCGATTTCATCGCACATGCCGGCAACAAGGCCGAGATTGTCTATGTTTTGTGATGCTAATTTCATGGCTGTTATAATAATGCTTTGCCAACTTAAATCAAAATTATCTTTTTTGCTGACGAATCACGGATTAAAAGGAAAAAGGGAAAATATGAACCAACTTATTCATTCATTATTTCTTGTACTTGCACTTTTTTCATATAGAAAAGACAATATCATAAATCCACCTGAAAATGATGAAATAGTGGCGAACCCTATTCCTTTTGCTTGGCCCGCATATTTTGAAGGAGGACATGCTTTTATGTATCAACGATTTGCTGATCTGTCATTTTGTTTTTAAATTAATATATAGTCGATTAAAATTAAATTTTCCTATTTTGGAAGCCGCGAAAGCGCCTCGATTAAGTGATCGTTAACGAGTTCATATTCCAAATATGAACTCGTTAACGATC
>JAATEZ010000087.1 GCA_015655485.1 Lactobacillales bacterium
ACTCGTTAATGATAACAATGGGATCAAGGCAATATACTGATTTTGCAAATAGGGCACGACAAAATCTTGATGTTCATATGGCAAATCAGGAATGATCAGTCCTTTGACCGGCGTTTCAGCCATATCCTGAATAAATTTTTCGACACCATAACGGTAGATAGGATTAAAATAAGACATAATGATCAATGGGATTTTCACCTCACTGTTTTTTAAGATCTGAACAATATCTTTTAATGTCGTATGCGCATGCAAAGCCCGTAAACCGGCCTCCTGGATCACAGGACCATCTGCCACTGGATCAGAAAAAGGAATGCCGACTTCGATGGCACTAACACCAGACTTTTCTAGAAAAAGTAATTGCTTTTCCAAGATATCCAGTCCGCCATCGCCTGCCATGATATAAGGGATGATCACAGCCTGATTTTCAGCCTGAATTTGGTTAAGATGCTTTTCTAAAGTTTTTTTCACTATATTTCGCCTCCATTTTCTAACCGCTCTTTCATCTGATCGACATCTTTGTCCCCGCGGCCTGATAAACAGACGATCATCGCTTGATCTTTTCCCAGGCTTTTAGCAAGTTTTATGGCATAAGCAATGGCATGAGAACTTTCCAAAGCCGGAATGATCCCTTCTGTCTTACATAAAATTTGAAAAGCAGCCACTGCTTCATCATCAGAAATATCCACATACTTCGCACGTCCTAAATCATTCAAATAACAATGTTCCGGTCCAAGTCCCGGATAGTCCAATCCTGCCGAGATCGAAAAAGCTTCTTGGATCTGACCGGCTTCATCCTGCAAAACTTTCATCATGGAACCATGCAAGACTCCCGTTTTTCCATTAGCGATCGAAGCCGCGTTGTAAGGAGTGTCAAGCCCTGATCCCGCCGCTTCTACTCCATACATCGCTACTTCTTTATCATTCACGAACGGGAAAAAAAGTCCCATCGCATTACTGCCGCCGCCCACACATGCAACTAAGGCCTCAGGCAGTTTTTGATTTTCAGCGATAAACTGTTCTCTGGCCTCTTTGCCAATAATACTTTGATAATCGCGAACGATCTCAGGAAAGGGATGCGGACCTAAAACTGAACCCATGATATAATGGGTGTCTTCAACGTTGGCTACCCAAAATCGCAAGGCCTCATTGACCGCGTCCTTTAATGTCCGGCTGCCGGCTTTCACACTGACCACTTTTGCTCCTAAAAGCTCCATTCGAAAAACATTCAGCGCCTGACGTTTGACATCTTTCTCCCCCATGAAAATCGTACATTCCATGTTGAAAAGTGCTGCAACTGTGGCGGTGGCGACCCCGTGCTGCCCAGCTCCGGTCTCGGCCACGACTTTATTTTTGCCCATTTTTTTAGTCAGCAAAGCTTGCCCGATCGTATTATTGATTTTATGAGCACCAGTATGATTCAGATCTTCGCGCTTTAAATAAATTCTTGCCCCGCCGGCAAATTCTGTTAACTGTTCTGCAAAATATAACGGAGTTTCCCGACCGACATATTGTTTTAAGTAGTATTCTAGTTCTTTCTGAAATTCCGGATCTTTTTTCGAAACTTCATAAGCTTGTTCTAATTCTTTGACCGCCTGCATCAATGTTTCAGGAATAAATTGTCCTCCATAGGTCCCATAAAATCCTTTTTTATCTGGCGCTTGATAAGTCATAATCTTTTTCTCCCTTCGCTTGTCTGATAAATTCACTGATTTTTTGAAAGTCCTTTTCCCCATTTGTTTCTACCCCTGAAGAAACATCTACTCCAAAAGGATGGAAAAATCGGATCGCCTGCCGGACATTTTCTGGAGTCAGCCCCCCGGCGATCATGATTCTTTCCCCCGCTAAACTATCCAAATCTGTTTTCTCCCAATCAAATTTTTCACCACTGCCGCCAACGAATTCGGCCGGCGGCGCATCTAATAAAAAAATTATTCCTTTATGCTCTTTAAACTGCCGGATTTCTGCCGGTAATTTCCCTTCAGAGATGGAAAAAGCCTTTATGACCGGAACCTTTATTTTTGCCACAAAGTCAGAAGATTCCTGTCCATGGAGCTGAACCATGTCCAGCGGAACTTTTTCGATGGCCTCTTGCAGTTTTTCCCATGTCGGATCAACAAAGACCCCTACTTTTTTGACCGATGCAGGAATATTTTCTGCCAAATGTGCCGCTTCTTCTATGCTGATTCTGCGGCGGCTCTCAGCAAAAACAAAGCCGATAAAATCTGCTCCGCAAGCGACAGCTGTCTGGACATGCTCAGCTTTTTTTAACCCGCATATTTTTACTTTCATAAAA
>JAATEZ010000365.1 GCA_015655485.1 Lactobacillales bacterium
GATCAGGCTTATGATATCCGCTATGTGGCTTTACGGTATTTTAATGTAGCCGGAGCCAAACTGGACAGTTCGATTGGGGAAGACCATGATCCTGAAACTCATTTAGTTCCGATCATTTTACAAACGGCATTAGGTCAACGAGAAAAAATAGTGATTTTTGGGGAAGACTACCCAACGAATGATGGAACTTGTATTCGGGATTATGTGCATGTAGTCGATTTAGCCAAGGCTCATATTCTGGCTTTGGAATACTTAAATGCTGATGGAAAAAGCAACACCTTTAATTTGGGGAGCAGTGAAGGCTTTTCGGTCAAAGAGATGGTTGAAGCAGCCCGCAAAGTAACTGGAAAAGTGATCCCCGCTAAGATGGGTCCGCGAAGAGCCGGCGATCCAGGGACGCTCGTCGCTTCCTCTGAAAAAGCGCAAACGGTCTTAGGCTGGAAACCAAAGTATACTGATTTAGAAAAGATTTTCAGTACTGCCTGGAATTGGCATGTGACTCATCCGCAAGGTTATGCGGACAAGAAGGAGCGGAGTTGATCATGTCGAGTATCAGTCAAACAGTGGTCGATTTTATTACGTTGGCGATCAAATCGGGCGGCTGGATGGAGATGGACCGTCTCTATTTACAAAACAAGGTTTTAGCACTGATTGGTTTGACCTCGCTGGACGAAGATTGTCATCCTGAAAAAAAAGACGTTTCTTCATTAGATTTACTGGATAGCCTTGTGAAGTTTGCCAGAGAACAACAAGTAATTAACGAAAGTTTATCCGCAAAAGAGATTTTGGAAGGTCAGTTGATGGATCTCTTGACTCCGCCGCCATCTGTTGTAAATGCTCTATTTGCTGAGCATTACTCGAAGAATAAGGAAGCGGCCACTGATTTTTTTTTCCAATTGAGTCAGCAAAACGATTATATCAAAACGAGAGCCATCGCCAAAAATATTGTGTTTCCAACTGAAACTGAGTACGGAACTCTGGAAATAACGATCAATCTCTCAAAACCGGAAAAAGATCCGCGGCAGATCGCTTTGGAAAAGCAGGCGAAAAAAGTTCAGTATCCCAAATGTATGCTGTGTATGGAAAATGAAGGCTATTTAGGCCGCAGTGATTACCCTGCCCGAACGAACCATCGCATCATTCGCATGAATTTGCTGGGGGAAAGCTGGGGATTTCAATATTCGCCCTATGCTTATTATAATGAACATTGTATTATTTTGGCTGAACAGCATCGGCCGATGGCGATCAGCAGGGAAACCTTTCAACGTTTATTGACGATTGTCGAAGTTCTTCCTCATTACTTTGTCGGGTCTAACGCGGATTTGCCGATCGTTGGCGGATCTATTCTTTCCCATGACCACTATCAAGGCGGACGGCATGATTTTCCGATGGCCTTAGCACCCGTCGAAAAAACTTTTCCAATGAGTCAATATCCGGACATAGCAGCAGGAATCGTCAAATGGCCCATGTCTGTCATTCGTTTGCGATCCAAGGACAAAGAAAAATTAGTGGCAGCATCCTATAAAATTTTAGAAAAATGGCGGCACTACTCGGATCCTTCTGTTTCGATTTCTGCTTTTTCCGAAGACGGAACACCGCATCATACAATTACTCCTATCGCAAGAATGAAGGAGGGGCAATTTGAGCTGGATCTGGTTTTAAGAGATAATAATGTTTCAACAGAGTATCCAGATGGAATTTTTCATCCCCATAAGGAAGTTCAACACATAAAAAAAGAAAATATTGGACTGATCGAAGTCATGGGTCTGGCTGTATTGCCGCCGAGATTGAAGCCGGAATTGCAGGAAGTAGCTAACTATTTGTTGGGCAAGAAAAACGAAATGGCTGAATATCATTCTGCCTGGGCTCAAACTATGCTGAAAAATTACAGCTTTAATGAAACCAACGTGGAACAGATCCTAAGGAATGAAGTGGGAAAGATATTTAAACAAGTCTTGGAAAATGCCGGTGTATTCAAGCGGGATGAAGCGGGGCGCGCGGCTTTCCAAAAATTTATTCAACAGATGATTAAGGACAGTTAAAGGAGGAGAAACGTAATGGCTACAATAAAAGATATTGCCAATCGTGCCGGAGTCTCACCAGCGGCTGTTTCTCGAGTGCTGAATTATGATCAGGAAATCTCTGTAAGTGATGCGACAAAGAAAAAAATCTTTGAAGCGGCAGAAGCGTTGAATTATACGAAACATAAGCGGGATAAGGGACAAAGCACCAAAAAAATGTTGCTGATCCAGTGGTATGATGACAAAGAAGAGCTGGAAGATGTTTATTATCTTTCCATTCGATTAGGAATTGAAAGAAAGCTGGCGGAAGCAGGGATCGAGTTGATCAAAGCTGCCTTAGGTGAGGAATCCATTGAGGCAAGTGAAATGGATGGAGTTTTGGCATTAGGCAAGTTTGATCAGGACCAGATAAAGTGGCTGGAAAAATGGCAGGTGCCGTTGTTGTTCGTTGACTTTGATGCGCTTAAATTTGGACATTCATCGATCGTGGTCGATTTTCAGCAGGGGGTTTCGTTAGCGATTGAAGCTGCTGTTCGTTTTGGGCATCGAAAAATTGGGATGCTGACCGGGATCGAGCATACGAAAGGGAAGAAAGAACTGTTGCTGGATGACCGTTTGACCGCCTTTCGTCAGCAAATGGAAGCCAAGCAGTTATTTTTGCCTCAGTATATTTATCAGGGGGATTTCACTGTCGAAGGAGGTTATGCGGCTGTAAAAAAAGAATTGCAAAAGGAGGCAAGGGATTTGCCAACTTTTCTTTTTGCGGCCAATGATGCTATGGCGATTGGAGCCTTGAAGGCATTTCGCGAGGAGAAAGTAAAGGTCCCGGCAGAGATCAGTTTGGTGGGCTTTAATGATATCAGTGTGGCAAAATATGTGAGTCCGGCTCTGACAACGATCAAAGTCTACACAGAGTGGATGGGTGAACAAGCGGTTGATTTTTTACTGCGCCTAGTTCAGGAAGAAGCGCCGGTAGCGCA
>JAATEZ010000196.1 GCA_015655485.1 Lactobacillales bacterium
ACTTAAAAAAGCTGCTTTTAATTGATCGCAGCGGTGAGCCATAATTTCTTGGCGATCTTTTGAGAAAGAGTTCAGATCCACTTGAAAATCAGGTGCATAGAATTCAGATAAGTGCTGATAAATTTCTGTCGCATTCTTCACGTCGAGCATCTCTGACTCTTCTATCAAAGGACATATAACATATATTTGATCTCCTTTGTTCAATTCTTTTCGGGTCCAGTCTAAAATATTTTCAAGTTGGGCGGGACGGACCCATCTGGTTTCTACAGGCAGCCGTCCTTTTGGCAATTCATCGATTACTGAAACATCCATTTCACCAAAAGCTGTGATCGCCAAAGTTCGCGGAATCGGCGTTGCTGTCATAGAAAGAACATCTGGATCCAGTCCTTTTTCTCGTAAGGATCTGCGCTGATCAACCCCAAACCGATGCTGCTCATCTGTAATGACCAGACCTAAACGATGAAACTGCACTCCTTCTTGGATCAATGCATGCGTGCCAACGATGACATCAAGCTCTCCAATTGCCAATTCATTTAAAATCTGTTTTCTAGCCTTCGCTTTCGTCGAACTTGTCAGCAAAGCGATCCTTACTTCCAGTGGATCAAACAGCTGATTCAAACTCTCGATATGCTGCTCGGCCAAAATTTCAGTCGGTACCATCAATGCGCCTTGAAACCCCGCTGTGACAACAGCATAAAGAGCGATTGCAGCAACCACTGTTTTGCCGCTGCCCACATCGCCTTGCAGCAGACGCTGCATAGATTGCTTACTTCGCAAGTCTCGGCAAATCTCATTCGTCACTTTTTTCTGAGCATCCGTTAATGTGAACGGCAGACTTTGCGTAAATTTTTTTAATTTTTGCACATTATATAAAATAGACTGGCCCTTGCTAAGATTCTTTTCCTTATACTTCAAGCCTTGCATACGCAAGTGAAAAAGAAAAAATTCCTCAAAAATAACTTGTCGTCTGGCTTGATGACTTTCCTCCGCGGTATTAGGAAAATGCATGGCAAACATGGCTTGTCGTTTCCCAATCAAGTGATAATGCTGTGTTAAATAGACTGGTAAAATTTCTTGAATTTCCTCGCCATATTGATCAAAACCTTCGTGGATCAACTGAATCAGCGTATTTTGACGTATTTTTTTATTGACATGGTAAATTGGAGCAAAATCATTTTCTAAATCCGCTGGGCTTCCTAAAATTTTCATTCCTGTCAATGATTTGCGCTTAGCATCCCATTTACCAAAAATAGCGATCTCTGTTCCTAAAACTACCTTATCTTTTAGATAACTTTGATTGAAGAAAGACACATTGATCACCGCTGAATTTTGCATGATCCGAAAGTTCAAGCGGTTTTTCTTATAACCAAAATGACTGACTACTGGTTCTGCCACAACCATTCCTTTTAATGTCACTTTTTCCTGATCTTGGATCTCTTCAATGTCTTTTGCCTGGATATCCTCATAACGAAAGGGGTAATAGCTGAGGAGATCATTTATTGTGATCAACCCTAATTCAGCTAAATTTTCCGCAGTTTTAGGACCGACTCCAGCTAATACAGTCACAGGATCGTATATAGATTTCAATGATTTCTCCTCTCCATGATCATTTTCGTTTTTTCTCTTACTAGAAAATATATCTCTTTGTCAATTATGAACTTGTGACTTCTTAAGATAAAAAATCTTACAGCTCCATTAGTTTGACTTATCTATTGCTCAAAGCCCAACATGCCTCCTTCAGCTTTTCACTTATGTAGAAATAAGTAAAGCCAAACTATTTGGTTTGGCTTTACTTCATCTTTTCGTCTGATTTATTCTGCTGAAAAAAGGAAAGGATAAATCGGCTGTCCACCTTCATGAAGCTCCACTTCTAGATCCGGATTAATTGCCTTGACTTCTTTAGACAATCGCTCGGCTTGTGACACGTCACTGTCTTCACCAACAAAAATCGTGATGATCTCCGTATCATCGGTGATCATTTTTTTTAAAGTTTCTACTGCCGCTTCAAGAACAGCAGGTTTCGAAACAACGATTTTGCCATCGACCATACCGATAAATTCATCCTTTTTGATTTCAATTTTATCAATAATCGTATCACGTACCGCTGTAGTCACCTGGCCACTGACCACATCCTGCATCATTTCCGTCATCACTTTTTTATTTTCTTCTAGCGTCCATTGATCGTTGAACCCTAACATAGCGGTCATTCCCTGAGAAATCGTTTTAGCCGGCACGACTGCTACAGCTGTTTCACTAACTTGCGCGGCTTGATCTGCAGCCATAAATATATTTTTATTGTTGGGGAGGATCAGCACATTATCTGCATGAACTTCTTCGATCGCTTTGACAATATCTTCCGTACTCGGATTCATTGTTTGTCCGCCGCTGATAATGTAGCTGGCACCTAAACTGCGAAACAGTTCCTGGATACCCTTCCCGGCAGCAATAGCAATCACAGCATAAGGAACTCTTTGTTTATTCTCTTGTTTTTCTGCTAAAGCTTCTTGCTGGTCATGCTCCAAAATCGTTTCATGCTGTAAACGCATATTGTCGACTTTGATCTTGATAAGTGAACCATATTTTTGCCCATAATTTAAAACTTCACCCGGGTGTTCCGTGTGGACATGGACTTTGATGATTTCATCATCCGCAACAACTAATAAAGAATCTCCTAATTCATTTAAATAATTTCGAAAAACATCATAATCAAAAGAACTATCGACTGTCTGGCCTTCGCCAATTTTAACCATGATCTCTGTGCAATAGCCAAACTTGATGTCTTCAGTAGCCAACTGGCCTTGAACCGAGCGATGATGAGCAGCATTGACCATCTCAGTCATTTCGGCAGGACTAGGTTGATAAACTTCTTCAGCAGGTGCTTTACCGCTCAGATATTCTAAAAATCCTTCGTAAATAAATACCAAACCCTGTCCGCCGCTGTCAACCACACCAACTTCTTTTAAAACAGGGAGCAGATCCGGCGTTTTGGCTAGAGCTCTTTTTGCTCCTTTGAGAACAGACTCCATTACTTCAGTACAGTCATCTGTCTCTTGCGCTTTACGCTCACCTACTCTGGCTGCTTCACGGGCAACTGTTAAGATAGTCCCTTCCACTGGCTTCATCACAGCTTTATAAGCTGTTTCCACACCATGTGTGAAAGCAGCTGCTAACTCCGCCGCAGTTAAGTCGACCACATCAGGGATCTGTTTTGAAAAACCTCTAAACAGCTGTGAAAGTATCACACCAGAATTCCCGCGCGCGCCCATTAAAAGCCCTTTAGATAAAAGAGCAGCTAGTTCACCCACTTTATCCGTAGTGGCCAGTTTGACTGCTTTCGCCCCACTTGTCATAGATAAATTCATATTTGTTCCAGTATCGCCATCTGGAACCGGAAATACATTAAGTGAATTGACATATTCCGCATTTTGATCCAAACGATTTGCAGCCGCCTGAACCATTCCCTGGAACTGACTTCCACTAATTGCTGTAAGTTTCAATTAAATAATCCTCCTTCAGATTGCCGCCTTCCATGGGCAAGCTTTCACCGCATACTTTTACCTAGTCAGGTAAGACACGAACACCTTGGACAAATACATTGACCGAGTTAGCTGTGATACCTAACATCGTTTCCAAATTATATTTGACTTTTTCTTGCACATTACGACAAACTTCCGAGATTTTCGTTCCATACATCACAATAATATAAACATCAATCGCCACGCCATTTTCCTCCTGACGGACAACGACTCCGCGAGCATAATTATCTTTACCCAAAATTTCATTTAAATTATCACGAATCTGATTTTTACTTGCCATTCCCACGATACCATAAATATCAGTAGCCGCTCCACCGACAACTGTTGCGATCACTTCATTTGTGATTTCAATAGTTCCAGCTTGGGTTTTGATTTTAACAGCCATTTATTACTGCCTCCTTTAGGTCCTAACCACCCATTTTCTTTCATTATTCTATCATACAGACTCCGCAAATAAAAGAGAAATCAACGAAAAGACAGTTGACAACACATTTAATCTACAAAAAAACTCGCAAATAGAACTGATTTATCTTGCAATCAAGCTCCGGCTATGATAAATTATTCTAGTATGAGCAAAGATTCTGTCGCTCCAATATCAAAGCAAAGGAGGAAGAAACATGGCAAAAGAATGTTATATTACTGGACGTAAATCAAAAAGTGGAAACAGCCGTTCTCACGCAATGAACGCTTCAAAACGTACTTGGAAACCTAATCTACAAAAAGTACGCATCATAGTAGATGGAAAACCTAAGAAAGTTTGGGTTTCAACTCGTGCTTTGAAATCAGGTAAAGTGGAACGTGCCTAAACAATCATAAACTTTTAAAGAGAGCATCCATTAAGTAATGGGTACTCTCTTTTTTATTTAAAAACTAAATAGGACCGGTCTGAATAAAAAAATCAATCCCTGCTTTGAATCACTGCCACAACTCCTGAATCGAATGAAAACTCAGCAGTTTCATCTAAAAATTCATTGCTGCCATAAGAAAAAGGACCGGAAATATTCTCATTTATCAACAAATATTTTGTATGATAAAGAGATAAATTTTTCACAGCAGTTAAACAAATAAAACCCAGATATTTCATTTCAGCTATTTTTTTTATTTTGTGCTGCCCAGATAAATAATAAGTAATGCTGTTCTGCCTGTCTTTTATACTGATCTGACTTACTCTTTCTGCAAACCGTTCCTCCAATGGCAGCCATAAATTCGACAAAAAATGGTCTATACGGCCACCAGTTGCGCCGATAATCGACACTAAAGCAGCAGGTGTTTCTTGGAAAATAGCCAGCAAAGCCAGTTGCGTGTCTGTATCATCTTTTTCCGCCACCGATGAGTAGATTTTTGAAACTTGATTTCTCACTCTGCTCAGCTCGGCTTTACTTAGAGAATCAAAGTCGCCAACTGCCATATCGGGAACGATCCCTCGATTTAAAAGATAAAGGGCTCCTTTATCTACGCCGATCCATTTCACTTTTCTTTTTAAATAACCACTTAAGTCCGGCCAATCTTGCGGATCTCCTCCCGCAGCTAATACATACTCTTGACTCATGCTCGTGCAACTTCCCTTAACGCTTGGATTCTCTCTCCAGGGAATTCAGCATTATAAATATAGGATCCCGCCACAAATACCTCTGCTCCAGCAGCTAAGCATTTTTCGGCTGTTTCTGGAACGATCCCTCCATCCACCTCAATTTCAAACTGGTAATGGTTCTTTTCTCTTAATGATTTGATCTCAACAATTTTTTCTAACATAGCAGAAATGAAGCTTTGTCCCCCAAATCCTGGATCAACCGTCATGATCAGTACAAGATCAGCCAAATACAAAACATCTTGGATCATACTAATTGGTGTTCCAGGATTCACAACGACCCCAGCTTTCACTCCCATTTGTTTGATCATCTGCAACGCTCGATGCAAATGATGAGTGCTCTCTTGATGAATAGTGATGATGTCGGCTCCTGCCTTTGCAAAATCGCTGATATAATTTTCCGGATCCGTAATCATCAAATGGATATCCAACGGCAATTTTGTGATGGGCCGAATCGATGCAACCACATTAGGACCAATCGTTATGTTTGGAACAAATTGACAATCCATCACATCTACATGGATATAATCCGCTCCTGCTTTTTCAACCAATTGAATATCTCTTTGTAAGTTGGCGAAATCTGCACTTAAAATCGATGGTGCAATTTTCATTTTTCATTCACTCCTACTTTTTATTTTTACCATATACGGGTTTTCTTTTTTCGATTTCATTTAAAAATTGTAAATAGTTCTCATAGCGGGTCGGCATGATCTCGCCTGTTTCAACTTCTTCTTTTACTTTGCATCCGGGTTCGCGGCGATGCAGACATTCTCGAAACTTGCACGAAGCTGAAGCCCTGACAAACTCTGGAAATTGTTTAGATAATTCCGATGCTTCCATTTCCAAAAAATCAATAGCGCTGAAACCAGGCGTATCCGCTACCAATCCGTCGTATAGCGGCAATAACTCCACATGTCTGGTTGTATGCTTTCCTCTGCCCAAAGATTCAGAAATAGCTGCCGTTTTTAATTGTAGTTCCGGCGAGATCGCATTTAGCAAAGTTGATTTTCCTGCTCCCGACTGTCCCATAAAAACAGTGGATCTTTCCGGAAAACAGCGTTCTAATTCTCTGACCCCTTCCTGCCGGTCTTCTCTTTTAGGCAAAAGGAAAGTATAACCTATTTTTTCATAGTTCTTCTGTATTTTTTTCATTTGCTGAAAAGCCTCTTTATCTAATAAATCAGTCTTCGTTATAAAAATAATGGGCTTAACTAAAGCATACTCCAATGTTATTAAGAACCGATCCAACAAATTAAAAGAAAACTGAGGTTCTACACAACTTGTGATGACGATTCCCTGATCAACATTGGCTATCTGAGGCCGGATCAATTCATTTTTGCGAGGTAAAATTTCTAACAAATAACCATCTGTCAAGTTTTCACTTTCAAAAATCACTTGATCTCCCACTAAAGGAGTAATATTCCGATTTCGAAAGTTTCCTCGTCCTCTAGTTTGATAGGTGACACCATTTTTGTAAACGTAATAAAATCCACTTAGTGCTTTTCTTATTTGGCCTTGTGGCAAATAACCACCTCCGTCATGTTCTTTTAGTTAACTCTACTGAAACTTTTTCTATAATGCAAGTATCAGCCACATTTTTTTATTTTGAACAACTTCCATTAAAAATATTTCACTGGATTTTTTCATCTTCAAGTAAAAAAACAGGCTCTGAACAACTTTTTTGATCAATCATCAGAGCCAAGTTGTCCATAACCTATTCCTTCTTATACATAAATTCATCTAAAAATTTTATAATTTTTTGCAAAACGAGTCATGATGAAAAACGAGAGCCATTGAACCCAACTGTTATGATGAACTGGAGCTGCTTGGATCTGTCGATTGTGTTCCCTTAGAGATCACCACCGTCACCGTATCTCCCTTTTTCACTTGCGTCCCTTCTGCAGGACTAGTCCGGATCACTTGACCAGAAGCAACTGTATCAGAAAATTCCTCTGAAGTCTTCATGGTCAATCCGTTTGAAGTTAGATAATTATTAGCCCCATCTTTTGAATAACCGGATAGATCGGTCAGAGTGATCGCTGTTGACTCCGTGGACGAAGAAGAACTGCTGCTGCTGCTGCTGGAGGAGCTGGAAGTTTCTGATTCCTCCGGCCCTTCAGATATGACAGCAGTAATGTTGTCTCCCTTTTTGATCTGGGTTCCTGCTGCAGGGCTGGTCCGAATCACTTGTCCCGCAGCAACAGAATCAGAAAATTCTTGAGAGACACTCATAGTCAACCCTAAGGAAACCAGATAGCTGCTCGCACCGGACTGTGAATATCCTGATAAATCAGGCAAAGCGAATGGCTCCAGACCTTTACTTATGGTTAAAACAATTTTTTGGCTGTCAGGGACGACTTTCTTTCCGGCAACAGGTGTTTGCGAGATAATTTTCCCCTCTTCAACATCTTCATTGTATTCTTCTTCTTTGGAGATATTGGTTTCCTGAAAACCGGCATCCGTTAATCTTTGTACCGCAGTTTCATAAGTCACATTAGAAAAATCCTGCATTTTCACGGTTTTTTCACCTGAACTGACATATAAAATCACAGTCCGGCCTTCTTTGACCTTTGAGTTTGCCTCCGGGTCCGTCTTAACTACCTTCCCTTTCGATACCTTCGAGCTGGCCACTTCTTCAGTTTTGGAACGAACTTTTAAATTGGCACTTTCCAATGCAGAGGTCGCCTGACTGACTGTGTCTCCAGCCACATCAGGCACTTCTACCTCATTAGGAGCAGACAAGGCTAGAAAAGCAATCAAACCAATAATAAAGGCCAGCACAACTGCAGCAATGATCAGAAACTTCTTGCGTTTCTTCTTTTTATTGTTTTTCCCTTTGATCCCTTTTTTATTATTCTTACCTGGATTTTCCGCATCTTGTTCAGATTCTTGACTATTCTGTTCCATCTCTTTGGAGGCTATTGACATTGTTTCATCCGTTGACAGCGGCGAAAGAACTTTCGTTTCTTGGACCATCGCTGTTGGTTCAAATTTCGGTTCATTCGCCCGCTCAGGCGACAATGAAGTGGAGATATCTTCCTCCATTTCTTCCGCTGAAACATAACGATCCGCCGCTTCCTTAGCTGTCGCATGCAGAACGACATTCTCGAGAGGTTGAGGAATAGCCGGATCATACAATTTAACCGAAGGGATCTCCTCTTGAAAATGTTTTAAAGCAATAGAAACAGCTGATTCGCCCTCAAAAGGAACATTTCCAGTCAACATCTCAAACAAAATGATCCCCATTGCATAGATATCTGACTGTCTGGTAGCCATCCCGCCGCGAGCTTGTTCCGGTGAAAGATAATGAACAGATCCCAGTAAAGAATTTGTTTGCGTGATCGATGTTTCCGACAAAGCAATCGCGATCCCAAAGTCAGTGATTTTCACAACTCCTTTTTCATCCATCAAAATATTTTGCGGCTTTAGATCCCGATGAATGATCCGATGCTGGTGGGCTAATGAAATAGCAGACAAAATTTGCTTCATGATATCTACTACACGTTCATAAGACATTGGAAAATTATTTAGAATATATTTTTTCAAATCCAATCCCCGAACATATTCCATGACTAAATATTGCATTCCGTCTTCTTCACCCACATCATAAACACTCACAATATTGGGATGAACAAGCTCTGTTGCAGCTAATGCTTCTCGTTGAAAACGACGAATGGCATCCTGATCATTTTGAAAATCAAAACGCAAAACCTTGACTGCCACATCACGATCTAAAATCAAATCGTGAGCTAAAAAAACATTAGCCATTCCGCCGCTGCCTATATTACCAATGATTTTGTAACGTTCGTTTACCTTTTTTCCAATGTCGATCATTGAATCTCCACCTCAGCCTTTCCATCATAATGAATGAGCAGAACGGTGATATTATCCAATCCGCCAGCCTCATTTGCTTCAAGAATCAACTGTGCTACTTTTTAATCGAGCCTTGCTTCTCCCTGAATAATTTCCAATATTCGTTCATCAGAAAGCATGTTTGTTAATCCATCTGAACACAAAAGCAAATAATCATCTTCGATGGCAACCAAAGATGAAACATCTACCTCTATTGTTCCGGGCATTCCAACTGTTCGGGTCAAAAAATTTTTTTTAGGATGATGGTTAGCCATTTCTGGAGTTATTTCACCTTGTTTTACAAGAGCATTTACTAAGGAATGGTCTTCTGTCAATTGTTGCAGCTTTCCAGAGCGAACTAAGTAACAGCGACTGTCACCAACATGAGCCAAGATGCAACTCTTCTCAAGCAAAATTAGTGCGACCACTGTTGTACCCATTCCAAATAAGCTGGGATCGCCTTGGCCTTTTTCGTAGACAGACTGATTCGCTTGCTGAATTTGACGAGTCAGCCATTGATAAAGTTCATCTGTTTCCGTGTTCATTCCTAATTCTGTTTCCTGCCAGTTCTCTCCTAACAGGGTAATGGTCATGTCACTTGCCACATCCCCAGCCAAATGCCCGCCCATCCCATCAGCAACAACCGCTAATTCGGTGCCTGCACGATTGGCAAAAACTCCTACATTGTCCTGATTCATCTTACGTCGTTGGCCAATATCCGTCTGAAACTTGATTTCCATTAGTACACCTCTCATCTCAAAACTATTAATTTACACGTCTAAATGAACTGATAAAGAAACCATCGGTCCCATATTGATGTGGATAAACCATTAATGATCGCTTGACGATCGAAGCCGATATATTTTCAGGCACTTGGATCATGGTCTGTTCAAACCCAGAATGAGTGGACAAAAACTGATCGGCAACATTTTGATTCTCTTCTTTGGTAATCGTACATGTACTGTAGGTTATCGTACCATTTTTTTTCACTTTACTAGAAACACTATCAAGAATTTCCAATTGAATTGTCTGCAATTGGAGAAAATCTTCTTTTTTCTTTGTATATTTTATTTCCGGTTTACGGCGCATCAAACCTAGTCCAGAACAAGGCGCATCCACTAAGATACAATCAAAAAAATCATCTGGAAAAACACTCCCGACTGATCGCGCATCCAACTGCTGAACTTCGACAACATCCGTTACACCTAGCCGCATAGCATTATCCATGATCAAACGAGTCTTATGTTTATGTAAATCTAAAGCATAAACCTTTCCTTCTTGTTCATAGTCTAAATAACTGGCTATATGGGTTGTTTTGCCTCCAGGAGCAGCACAAGCATCTAAAACACAAAAATCAGGCCGAATCTGCATAGTTGGTGCTACTAGCATAGAGGTTTCATCTTGAATTGTCAATAAGCCCTCTAAAAAAAGCGAAGTTCCTGCCAGATATCCTTTGGAGGCCACAACTCCGAAAGGCGATATCGCACTTTTTTCCACGACTATTCCTTCTTTTCTTAGACTTGCTATCGCCTCAGCCCGGCTTATTTTATTTGTGTTGACTCTGGCGCTCACATGGCTGGGTTCAAAAAGAGACAAACCTAATTGACGAGTTTCCTTTAACCCTAACTGAGCAACCAATCGTTCAGCCAGCCAGAGCGGCAGGCTGATCTCAATTGCGAGACGCTCAATGGGATCCTTGATCATCGTAAGCGGCAAAGGACCCTTCCTTTGGAAACTTCTTAAAACACCATTGACAAATTTTCCTGTACCTGAGTTTCCCCGCTGTTTTCCAATTTCTACCGCTTCATTCAAAATGGCATGTGCAGGTATTCTGTCTAAATAGACCAACTGGAAAATCGATAAAAGCAGCAATTGTTCGACCCATGGTTCCACTTTCTTTGCTTTTTCAATAAATGGCTGCAGGTAATAGGCCAGCGTCAACTTTCTGCTGATCGTTCCATAAACAAGCTCTGTCAGTAAATGCTTATCAGATGCGCTTGCTTCACTTTTTTTTAGATAGTCATTCAACAATAAATTAGAATATGCGCCATCATACTCCACTTGGGTCAAAATCTCAACAGCTGCAAATCGTGTTGACTTTCTCAATGATGAAGAAATTTTTTTCATATTTTCCCTATCCTTTCGCCAACAAACAAATGTTGACCCATCCCACTCATAAAAGTTTGAATGTTTTTGCTATTTTTTCCCGCTGGTTGGAGACTCATTATGGCAAGAACAGTTTCTGATCCGGCTGCGATTTTCAAAGAATTTTTTGTTGCTTCAATAATTGTCCCTGGCTGTTCCAATGTTTTTTCTGCTGATACTTGAACCTCAAATATTTTCCAGCGTGTTTCCTGATAATCTGTATAGGCAACCGGTGCTGGCCGCAAGCCACGAACCTTGCAGTCTATTTGTGCAGCCGTTTGACTCCATAAAATATCTTCTTGTGCTCGAGAAATATTTGGGGCAAAACTAACAAGTTTTTCATCTTGAGGTAATGGAACGATTTTACCAGATAAAATTTGAGGCAGAGTCTCCAATAACAATTCTTTACCCAACTGACTCAATTTTTCAAACAGCGTCCCAACATCATCCTTCGTACCGATCAGGATTTCCGCTTGAGCATAAATATCTCCGGCATCCATTTTTTTAGCCATTGCCATTATGGTCACACCAGTTTTCTCTTCTCCATTCATGATGGCATAGTGAACAGGTGCTCCGCCGCGATATTTAGGCAATAAAGAAGCGTGGACATTCAGACCGCCAAATTTCGGCGCCGACAATAATTTTTCTGGTAAAAATTGTCCAAAAGCTGCTGTAACGATCACATCGGACTGCAAGGCAAGCAAATGGTCTAATTCCTCTGATCCTATGATTTTTTCAGGCTGGAAAATAGGAATGTGATGTTTCAACGCGCACTCCTTCACTGGGGGGGGAGTTAAAACTCTCTTTCTGCCCACCGGTCGATCGGGTTGCGTCACCACCGCCACAATTTCATATTCTGCTCTAGCGATCAGCCCTTCTAAAATAGGAACTGAAAAAGCTGGTGTACCCATAAATATTATTTTAGTCATTTTGATGCTCCTCCATATATTTCTCAAGATCCTCTTGGGGAATGCGCTCAATGATTTTATCTAAAAACAAGATACCTTCTAAGTGATCAATTTCATGTTGAAAGCAACGGGCAAGATAACCAGAAGCAGTCACTTCATATTGGACTCCCTCTCGATCAAAGTAGCGAACAGTCACTTCTTTGCTTCGTTCTACCGTCCCATACACACCGGGTACGCTTAAACAACCTTCCACATCAACACAAGTTCCTGACCGAAAAATTATTTCAGGATCGATCATTTCAAAAAGTCCTGTTTCTTCATCTAATTCTACTAAGGCTATACTAATATTTTTACCGACTTGCGGTGCAGCTAGGCCCACTCCATCATGAGCGATCATTGTTTCACGCATTTGATCTAAAAAAATCAGCAACTCATCGGTGATGCTATCAATTGGCCGTGCCGGTGTTGTTAAAATAGTATTTGGATGGATCACGATTGGATAAGCCATTTATTCCCTCTTCCCTATATAAAATGCATGGGTTCTACATCGATCGATATTTGTAATCCTTTTTGTTCCTCTTTCTGAGTATCATTAAGAATTTTTTTCAGCGTTGTCTGCAACGCTGGTTCTTGCTTATACTTAATGACAGTTTGGTAAAAATAGCGATTATTCACACGCATCACTGCTTTTGGAGTCGGACCTAGTAAAATACTTTGATCAGATAATGAATTCTTTAATAATTGTGCTATTTCAAACATTTTTTTTGCAGCAACCACTTCTTCTGCGTGACTGGCTGCAACCAAAACTGTATAAAAAAACGGCGGCTAATTTCCTCGCTAGCGAATTTGCATTTCCTTTTGATAAAAGGCCTCATAATCTTGTTCTTTTGCTAACTGGATGGCGTAATGTTTAGGATTAAAGGTCTGAATAATGACCTCTCCCGCCTTATCCGCTCTACCAGCCCGGCCGCTCACCTGTGTCAAAAGTTGAAAAGTTCGTTCACTAGAACGAAAATCAGGCAGATTCAAAGCAGTATCGGCATTCAAAATGCCGACCAACGTGACCTCGTGAAAATCCAACCCCTTGGCAATCATCTGCGTGCCTAGAAGAATATCCGCCTCACGCTTGCCAAATTTATCCAGCAGACGTTCATGGGCACCTTTTTTTCTGGTAGTATCGACATCCATTCTGAGGATCCGGCCAGAGGGAAAAACTTTTTGTAATTCTTCTTCCACTTTTTGAGTTCCGGTACCATAATAACGGATCTTATCACTGCCACAAACCGGGCAGGTATGCGGGATCGCTTCCTCATGGCCACAATAATGACACTTCATCATTTTTGTATCCATATGCAGCGTCAATGATAAATCACAATTTGGACAGGGCAGAACAAACCCGCAATCACGACACATAACAAAAGATGAATATCCGCGTCGGTTTAAAAGTAACACAACTTGTTCCTGTTTGTCCAAACGATCCTGAATTTTTTCCTGTAATATTCGGGAAAAAGAACTCGTATTTTTCGCTTGAAACTCTGTGCGCATATCTAATACTTCTACCGTCGGCAGTGTGGCTTGCACATGAGCTCGTTCTTTTAATAGCAACAATTCATACACATTTTTTTGAGCTCGGGCTCTTGATTCTAAAGAAGGTGTAGCGCTGCCAAGAACAATAGGACAATGATGATATTTCCCTCGCCAAATTGCCAGATCTCTTGCATGATAGCGAGGAGTATCTTCTTGCTTATAGCTGCTTTCATGCTCTTCATCCATAATAATGATCCCAATATTTTCTAATGGAGCAAAAATAGCTGATCGGGCGCCCACTACGACATGAGCTTCTTTACGCTCGATTTTACGCCATTCATCATATTTTTCTCCCGCAGATAAAGCACTGTGCAAAACAGCCACCTCTTCACCGAATCGGCTTTTAAACCTTTGCACCATTTGTGGAGTTAAAGCGATTTCGGGAACAAGCATGATCGCTGTCTGATGTTTAGTTAACGCATGTGCGATAGCTTGCAGGTATACTTCAGTTTTTCCGCTGCCAGTCACGCCTTCAAGCAAAAAAATCTTCGAGCTCTCTTTTTCTATCGATCCTGTGATCGCCTTTAAAGCCGTTTCTTGCTCATTTGTTAAATCCATTGCTTTCGTAGGCTGAAAATCGCGATGTGCATAAGGATCTCGATAAACCTCTTTCTCAATAAATTCCAACCAGCCTTTTTTTTCCCCTTCATTTAACTGAACTTGTGAGAGTCCATACTTTTCTTTAGCCAACTTCACA
>JAATEZ010000357.1 GCA_015655485.1 Lactobacillales bacterium
AATGGATCTGTCTTAAAATATGAAATCTTTCTCGTAAAACGTGCATCATATCCGGAGCGACCGCTTCAACCATTATCCATTCATTTTTCATGACTCGGCTCCTTTGATGGACGCTATTTGACCCTTCAAGACTTAAAACGACCCATTCACTCTAAAAAAAACACGAGAGACAATTTTCTTCTATCTCAACACGATTAATTTTATCATTACTTAAAGAAAAAGACAACTAAAAAATCTAGGTCGGCAAAGAATCACAGAAAACCGTCGATCTTGCTCAAAGTCTATTAAAATTGACTTCTACGAGAAATAAATTTAAACTAATGGTATTAAATCTACAGAGGAAACGGGACTGATGACAATGGAAATATATGATTATGAAGTCAATACGATCCAAGATGAAAAAGAATCTTTAAATAAGGTACGCGGAAAAGTTTTACTTATTGTGAATACTGCTACCGGTTGCGGTTTTACGCCTCAATATGAGGGCTTAGAAAAATTATATAAGAATTTTCATGATCAGGGTTTTGAAATTTTAGATTTTCCCTGTAACCAATTTGGCCATCAAGCTCCCGGAACGAATGAGAGCATCGCAGCTTTTTGCCAGACAACTTATCAAACCACTTTTCAAACCTTTGCAAAAATTGAAGTCAACGGAAAAAATGAAGCGCCGCTCTACAGCTACCTAAAGGAAAATACGAATGGAAAAAGAATCAAATGGAACTTCACAAAATTCCTCGTTAGCCGGGATGGAAAAACGATTCAGCGCTTTTCATCTGTAACGACTCCAGAAAAAATAGAATCTGATATCGTCAGCTTTTTAAACGCATCTGAATAACAACGAAAAGCTTGAATGAGGCGCTTAGGCTTGAGCAATAGCGAAAAAAATTCTAGTGAGGAGCAGCCTCACGAATTTTTATTGAATTATTGCCGAAAAGCCTGCCTCATGAAACTGGACAACGAAAAGCTTGAATGAGGCATCTTAAACTTTGAACAATGACGAAAAAACTATGAAATAACCTGTCGTAAGACAAGGCCATTTCATAGTTTTTTTATGCTGTCAGGCTTATAAAATGTTTTTTTTGACCACTGCCAACTATTACTTTTTCACCTGAACTAACCGAATAAACCTACACTATTTTTCACTTTTAATGTCTGCTTTCTTTTATTATTATGACACCGTCTATGCAATTAAACTTCCTTTTCATCATTGGATAAAAAAATAAGTCGTAAACTCTTGAGAAAGGCATTTTTATTGCTGTCCAATTATTCATCTGATTTAGGATTTTTTCTTGAGAATTTAAGTTTATCCTCCCAAGATTTCATTTCATCAATAAATTTTTTACTTTTCAAATGAATCCCCACATATTCATCAAATAATTCATCCAGAACCCGACGGATCGAGGCCTTGATTTCATCAGAAACCTGAATGTTTTGAATTCGTTCATAACTGACATTCGCAAAAATCCGCAAAAAATGGATCGCTTTTGGATCGGCATGATAGCGGTTCTTTTCCAAATCCGACCAGTGCTTTTCACAGATAATTCCTTGGTATTGAGAGGAATAATCAAATTTCCCGTCTGTCTCTCCGCAAATCGAACATTTTTGCCAATTAGGTGAAATACCAAACCTGGTCAAAATTTGCACCTCAAAGATATTTGTAATGATTTCCGGATCCTTGCCTTTATCAATCATGGATAAAGCCTCATAAGTAAATTTATAAAGTGCCGGATCATAGACTTTATCTTCAATTGCCGCATCTACCAAATTTAAAATATAAGTTCCATAAGCATTCAAAAAAATATCATTTCGTAAGGAGGCAAAGGGATGAATATCTTTAGCTGCATTCAAAAATGATAATCCCTCTGAACGGATATCTCCAATATAAACCGCCTCAGTGAAAGGAAATAGCGCCAGTGTCAATGGATTATTCCGCCGCTTAGCTCCTTTAACAAAGAACATAAGTTTTCCATAAGACTCTGTAAATATTTTGACCAGTTCATCTTTTTCACGATGATCTCTAGTAAAGAGCAAAAGACCCTTCACTTCTTTTGTATTTATCATCGTACCCCCTTTTCCTTTCCTTGTGTTTCAATTTTTTATCCGTTTAAATTTAACGATCAAAATCATTGGTGCTCTATGATCAAACCAATCAGCTTATTTATAGACACCCAACTTGTTCAGCTTTTCAGTGTCCAGCTTC
>JAATEZ010000395.1 GCA_015655485.1 Lactobacillales bacterium
AAGAATATCCAAGCCCGCGTCTTCCGCTCTTTTTGTTGGAATAGATAACCAATATTCGCATCCGATTTCAGTCATTTTACTATCTTTCCATGCTCCCCAAAAATTCTCCTGAACAGCTCCTTTATAATAAATCGGACTATTTAAATTTTCAGCAGCTGCTGTGATCGCCGGTGCGATTTCTTCCATCTCTTTCTTACTCAAACCAACGATATAGCGATAAGAATCATATAACTCGCTGAGATTAAAATATTGACCTGTTCTTCCGCGATAGGCTTCTGAAACGGCTCCGCCATAATCGCCGGTCCCTAATTTTGTCCAGGGAATCGTATATCCCGCCATATAAGCGTAAAATTCTTCTGCTCCTTTGAGCAATCGATCATCTAAATAAGCATAAGGCGTTACACCATTCCCATCTGTGGCGATAGTTCCGTTCGCTTCGTTGATCCTAGTATTTTGCTGATAGAACAAGCGGGCAAGTCCGCTCAAATCCATGACATCCCCCGCCCCATGCGCCTGATCTCGTCCCATTTCCAAGTGCTGAACATAGTCCTTTCCGGTTGGATTAGCCGGATCATCCGCAGTTATCAAGGAAAAAAGACGCGAAATTGCTCCATTTGTCTCTGGTTTTGTTGTTGTACTGTTTACGGTGAACCATTCAAGTGCTTCTTTGTAGCGGTCGTGATCATTCGTAAAAATATATCCGGCCGCAGCACCTATTAAAGGATATAAATGTTGATTGAAATAACGATAATTTGTATATAAAAAAGTTTCGGTAACCGGAGTAATTAAATGATCAGTAAACTTTGTTGTATCCTCATTTTTCCATTCAAGATCATACGCTTCAACAGCATTTTTATCATCTGTATAGGTTTTGTCTCTCACAGTCGTGTAACGGATAAGTTCGGCCGCAGAAACCATATAATAAAAAGGTGTCCCTACATGTATATGTGAATCGGTAAAATACTCATATTGAGTCGGATCCATATTTTCCCAGATGCGAATCAATCGCAACGCATTATAACGATAAACACTTGCTCCAGTAAAATAATACATCAACGCCTGAGTATAGGCCGTAAAACCGTCTGTGCTTAAGGATACATTGGTTCCGTCTGACTTAAAAGCAGCACTTTTTGGCGTATCAAGCGTTCCGCTGGCTAAATTCGCGGATTTAAAATCGGTTGATGCAGAAGTTGTGACAGCCATCGCTTCATAATATTGTTCCCATGGTGCTTTTCCAGCTAAAAGCATTGCCCGCGTATTTTCTAAATCATCTGCCGACACACTGATCCCGGGATGCACAAATCCATCCTTTGTCGTTGTTTTGATCAGCTGTATATTTTCTGAAATTTCAGGCAGACTGGCGGCTTCACAAATATTGCCCCTTCCTATTAAAAAAAACAAAAAAAGTAAAATAAATAAACCGATTTTTTTACAAGACATAATGCTCTTCATCAAATGATCTCCCCCTTATAATTAAACACTTTCAAATACATCACTCATTTCCATTCCTTTCTTCCTGCATCGTTAAACACTTTCCCCTAATTTCCCTTTTTAAAATTAAACAGTTTTAAATAAATCAATCCTTAATGGCACAAAAAAATTAATGAACATTTGTATTTACCGCTAATTCGTACTTTTAAAAAAATCTTATAGCTTCTGATAGATAAAATTCATCTTATTTCTCCTTTCAATTTCTGAGGATTCCACACTAAATAAAAAGCAAGAAGTATGCCAGTTTTTGTCGAAAACAAGACCTCTTTTCACAATATCAGCGAAAATAAAATATTTGAGTAAATCAACTACGAATAATGAGTGGATCAAAAGTAGCTTCTTCTTGCATTTTGATTGCATTTTTTTAAAGAAAACATCTTCAGTGCCAGTAAAACATGCTTAAGTTTTTCTGACACTAAATACGAACTAAAAATCGGGTTTCGAGGACCATTCTACAATTAAAACTGATAAAAGCCCTGTAAGTTCAAATATTTACCAATCAAAAAACCTTACTGAGATGAAAAATCTCAGTAAGGTTTTTATGAACCTCTTCAAACTCAAATTCACTTTTTTCAATCTTCTTCTAGGTCAAAAAATGATATCCTTCCGCCTCAAGTTTCCGTATATACTCTTTTGTAGGTAAGCCGTCCAAATCAGACCGATAGTTGATTTTATCG
>JAATEZ010000347.1 GCA_015655485.1 Lactobacillales bacterium
GGAAAATCGACCATCCTCTTAATAAATCAGCCAATCTGTTTGACTTGGAGCCCCTTGCGCTCATCGCTCTTAGTGATCCGATTCGATCGGATGTAGCAAAAACCATTGCCTTTTTTCAAGCAAACGGAATCGATGTCAAAGTTATTTCCGGTGATCATCCTGAAACAGTTTCTGCAATCGCCGCTCAAGCAGGAATCAAACAGGCAGAACTCTATGTTGATGCTCGGACTTTACAAAGTGAATCTGAGTTAAAAGCAGCTATTTATGAGTCAAACGTTATTGGGCGCGCTACTCCTACCCAAAAAAGACAAATGATCCATTATCTAAAAGAAGATAATCGTGTGGCAATGACCGGAGACGGTGTCAATGACATTTTAGCGTTAAAAGAAGCTGACTGCAGTATTGCAATGGGCTCCGGGAGTGACGCTGTCCGCCAGATTTCTCAAATTATCCTCATGGATGGAAAACTTTCTTCTTTGGTAGATGTAGTAAAAGAAGGCAGATTAGTCGTAAACAACACCATTCGTTCTGCTTCAATGTATTACGTCAAAACAATTTATACAGTTGGATTAGCCCTATTAGCGATTTTCGGAAATGCTCCCTTCCCTTTTATTCCCTTCCAAATCATGTTGATGGACATGTTCATTGAAGGTTTTCCTTCCTTCATGATTTCTTTTGAACGGAATGTAAATAAGCCCATCGACACCATTGGTTCTCATGTCCTAAAGTTCTCTGTACCTAATGCTGTAACGATCATGATTTGTGCTGTTTTGCTGCGTTTTTATTCCTATCTATACCCGCTGGCGTCTGGGATGTATCCTACTATTTTATTTTTTACTGTAGCTTTTGTCTCTTTACACTTGATTTACCGGATTTATCAACCAGTAAATCTTTACCGCGGAACCATCCTTCTTCTTGATCTTATTGGTTTCATCCTGGCACTGCTGATCTTTTGGCCATTCATGAATCTTCACGCTATAACGCGCCTCATGGTTTATTTTCTAATTGGAATCCTTCTTCTGGCAACATTTTCTACGGAAATTTTTGCTCGTCTGATTCAAAAAAGAGTGGATATATCATATGCTGAACGACAAAGCCAGAACATTGATTGGTACAGAGAAAAGAAAATGCCGAAATGACTTCCTCGTAAAGAGCCGAAAAAACTTCTAGTGAAGTTCAGAATAACTGAAAATCACTAGAAGTTTTTTATTTATCATTCTTTTTCGATCCAAACAGACGCTAATTATAATTCCCTTTGATTGTAAATAATCAATACTATGCAGACAATCAAAAAAGATCTTGCCAGTCGCTTGATCAATCATTGTTTTCAGGCAACGAACTGCCGCTATAAGTAGAAGGTCCCATCGGTTTATTTGTTGATCCTGACATCGCAGCATTTATCATTATGCTCAAATTTATTGAGCCAATTGCAGCGAATGGATTTCCAAAAATCAATACAATTGTCTTCCTATCAAACTAGAATACCCGAACACCTCTCTAGGTGAAAAAACACTTTTCCATTCTCTATAAATTAGCAGATGAAACTAACACCGCTAAAATCACTGATACATAGTATCAAAGTTAATGACACACTTATTGTAAGAGACACAGGAAAGAAAACTTTTTATGCTTCTGTCACTATTTCTTTTAACGCCTCTATAAAGGCGTGCATCTCATCATCTGTTCCGACAGTCACTCTGATCCAAGTTGGATAGCCGTACTCCGTTCCGCCACGCACTAGTATATTCTTTTTGCGAAATTCCTCGACGATCTTTTCTGAATCCGCCTTTAGATTCACCATCACAAAATTAGCATTTGAAGGAATATATTCAAACTCCAGCTCTTCAAATTCTTTGTAAAGAAAAGCAAATTGTTTTTTAGCATTCCCTAACACTTTTTCATAAAATAGTTGATCATTTAAGCTTGCCGCTGCTGCAACCACCCCAAGTCTATTGGTATTTGGCGGAATTTTGTATTGACTGATTTCTTGAATGATTTTTTCTGAAGCGATGGCATACCCTATTCTTAAACCAGCTAATCCATAGACTTTCGAAAAGGTCCGTAAAAGAATAACATTGGCATAATCTTTTTGGGGTTGGACAGAATCAATGGTTGTTCCATTTTGAATAAAGTCAATATAGGCTTCATCTAAAACTACCAAAATCTCTTTGGGAAGATTTTCTAGAAAATGCCTCAATTGATTTTCAGAGAGCAGCGTTCCCGTTGGATTATTAGGGTTACAGATCCAAATGATTTTAGTTTTTTTAGTTACATTTTTCGCGATAGCTGATAAAGAAATCTGATGAGCAGTTAGCGGGACCTCTACCATTTTTCCATTCGATAAAAGAGTCGAAGTTTTGTACCATTCAAAAGTGGGTTTGGGAGCGATCGCCTCATCTTCTGGACTTAAATAAATTTGAGCGATTAGAGAGATAAGTTCAAAAGAACCGTTGCCAATCAATATCTTCTCACTAGGAATTTTATGATATTGCGCCAATAGATTTCGTAAAGAAGTCGCAAAGACATCTGGATACACAGCAAGATTCTGTGAATGAACGGCCAATGCTGCCGGCACTTTATTAGAAAATCCCAGATTATTTTCATTTCGATCCAACTGAATGTAGCATCCCTGTTTTTCTTCAGGGATTTCTCTTTTTACATAATGACTGTTTTTCCTTGCAAGATTTTCCTTCTCCTGAATACTCAAAACGGCTTCACTCCTTTTTCTTGCAGCAGATCCTCCACCTGGAACATTCCTGATTCTATGGATTCAATCGTTTGACCAAAGCCTAAAGCAGCATAGGCTTCTTTGTACCCATTCCATAACATTTCGGCTAGTCTATGCACTTTTTCTTGATCTTTTAAATTTAAATCACCCAAAGTAAACACATTATCAAACTCAGAAAAAAGAACGATCCTTTCCTTAAGCAACGCCTCATCTTCGCTCTGAAGAGACTGTTGCAACAACAAACCAAACCCAACCTTCTCACCATGCAAAAGATGATGAGTTTCCGGGAAAAAGGTAGAGACATTATAAAAAGGATGAGCGATTCCTTGAAAAAGTGTTCCAGTCTGGATGCTCCCAGTTAAACCGGCTAAAAAAATAATCGCATCGATCGTCTGAATAGCAGCCTCTCCAAAATGATTTTCTTGCGCTTGCCTGACAGCTTTTTCTGTATTATTGTTCAAAATGTCAAATGCTCTTTTAGCAATATCTGCCATCACTTGCAGCGCTGTATCATTTTCTTTCATGTTTAAATAAGGGCTTATCTCATACCATTTTGCAAAAGTATCGATGACCCCGGCATATAAATAACGCACTGGGGCTTTCAGCAATATTTTTGTATCTGCTAAAATCAACCTTGGTCCGACTGGATTAAAAAAGGGCTCAACAAATTGTCCTTGGTCATTATAAAGAATGGATACGGCAGCCCAAGAAGCGCAGGTCGCCGCAATAGTTGGAATAGTGACTACAGGGACATCCATGATCGAGCCCACCACTTTAGCAGTATCAATGACTCTGCCTCCGCCGATACCAATCACAAGATCCGTTTGCTGTTCTTTCGCTCTAAATGCATAAGCTTCAGCCTTTTTTTTGGTTGGATATCCAAAAAAATATTCTTGAGTATAGACTATTCCTTCTTGATTCAAACTTTGAAACAGGTTCTCAGATACCACTTCAAAACTTTTCTCGCTTCCGATGATAAAAGCATTCTGTCCGAATTTATTTATATACTTACCCGCGTTTTTCAGGATTTCTGGTATATTGATATATTCTTTGGGTATTTCAAATCTGACCATTTATCCACACCTCCTTATATGACATAATCTTCAGCCGGATCCGGCTGATTTTTTCTTAATATTTTTTTTAAAATAGCATTTGTAAAATAGGTCTTATCGTTGCTTACGATTCGCGGTCTTGATAAAGTTATTTCCACAACTTCAATCACTATTCCATCTTCAATAATAAAAACTCGGTCAGCTAAAGTAACGGCTTCTTCCACATCATGTGTTACTAAAACGGCTGTAAATCTTTGTTCCACCCAGATAGACTCAATCAGATTTTGCATTTCCATTCTTGTCAAGGCATCCAAAGCACCCAGCGGCTCATCCAACAATAATATCCGCGGCTGACCAATCAAAGCTCTGGCAAGAGAAACCCGCTGTTTTTGGCCGCCAGACAATTTATCTGGATAAATATCTTTTTTATCCGCAAGTCCAATCTTTTCAAGTGTATCTAAAACTACTCGAGAATCTTGCTCTTCTGTACCTAATTGAACATTTGCGGCGACTGTTTTCCAAGGTAAAAGTCGTGGTTCTTGAAACAAATAACGGACTTGAGGATTGATCCCCTGTACTTTCTTTTGATCAATGAGAATTTCTCCTTCATCGCTCTCTTCCAGTCCGGCAATCAAACGCAAAAGTGTACTTTTTCCTGAACCGCTATGACCTACTATGGCTACAAATTCGCCTGCTCTTATCGTCATCTCAATTTTCTTCAAAACTTTTACCTGATCAAAATTTTTTTCTATTGAATGAATAGCTAGTGAAAATCCCTCAGTCAAAAGTCTGCTCCTCTCTTTTCTTAGATTTTTTTCCATCTTAAACACCTTTTCTCTACAATAGAAGCTAAGACATCTGAAAGCTTTCCTAATAAAGCATAAAGAATAATGCTTAAAACTACTTTATCCATCTGCATCAAGCCTCTGGCGGTCATGGCCATATATCCGATCCCAGCATCCGTAGCCACAGTTTCTGCCGCGATCAGTACCAGCCACATGATGCCTAAGGAAAGTCTTACTCCAACCAAAATTGAAGAAAGAGCACTAGGGAAAATAATATTTTTAAACATTGAAAATCGAGAAAAACCATAAACGGAGCCCATCTCCAGCAAATCTTGATCTACAGACTTGATTCCATGGTAAGTATTCGCATAGATAGGGAAAAAAACACCAAAAGCTACTAAAATGACTTTCATTTCTTCACCGATCCCAAACCAGATGATCATCAAAGGAATGATCGCTAAGGCCGGAATATTCCGCAGCATTTGCACCGTAGTATTGAAAAAAAGATTGATCGTAACGGATAACCCGTTGATCAGACCCAAAACAAAACCAATGAGACCGCCAATGAAAAAGCCCATAAATGCCCGTTTGGTACTTACAAAAATATAATTTTGCAACTCACCTGTTTTTAACATCGCTATCGCCCGATCCACTACTTCTGATGGAGAAGGGAGCAACAGTGTATCACTTGGATGTAAAGTGGCCTCATACCAGAAAAAGATCAATAGCAGAGGAACTAGCCAGGGGATGATCATTCTCAAAGCTTGGTGTTTCTTTATATATTTCATTGTGTTCTCCTACCTTTACCGACACTGGTCCTCATTGATATTTGGCGATCGCTGCTTGCAATTCCGAAGTGTATTTGTCTGTATAGAAATCTGCAACATTCACTTTCTTTTCTAATAATCCAGCGTCTAAGAAGACGTCCGCCACATCCTGTCCCGAGGTGATCACTTCATCAGAGACCGGAATAACTGCTGAATCACCTAAAGATAATCCCTCTTTTATCGCTGCCAAAGAGTCAGTCTGCGTTTGCCCTGTTGGTTCAGCGTTTGTCTTTGCCCAATCCTCAGGGTTTTCTTTGATCCATTTGTAAGCTTGATTGATTCTTCCTAGAAAGTCAAAAAGTGCTGCTCTTTTTTGTTTATCAGCCAAGGTTTTACTTGAAACAACATAAGGAAAATAGCCTGATAATTTTTCGCCGCCCTTTGCTAAAGTTGTGGCTCCTTTTTCTTTTGCTGCAACGATCGAATTTCCAAATCCAGCATACGCATCAATACTCCCGCCTAAAAGAGCCGCCGCTCCGTCGGAAGCAGTCACTTCTACAGGAACGATGTCACTCCAGCTTAGACCCGCTTCTTCTAAATATTTATACAGAAAATAATGAGCCGTTGTACCTTTTACATAGCCTACTTTTTTCCCCTTAAGATCAGCGATCGACTGGATCTGCGAATCTTTGCCCACAATGATCTCTTGATTGATCGTCGTGATTTTATCGCTTAATACCGCTACCACCTTAAAATTACCGCCATTGGCAGCTTGTGAAGCAAAAATTGGCGGGATCTCACTGGTCCTAGTTACATCGATCTGGCCTGAAATAATCGATTCGATTGAAACACTCCCGCTATCAAACACCGTGTCTTCTATGCTGTAATCGGTATCGCTTAAATCAGCATCTTTTAAAAGCCCGCTGACTTCTTTCCATTGGACGTCTCCGACCTTGATTGTAATATCGCTCAAATCACTCCCCGAAGAGGATCCGGTTGAACTGGCAGTACTATTATCCTTACTGGCACTGCATCCAGCTGCACCTATTGAAATTGCCCCAATCAAAAAAGTAAACCATAAGCCCTTCTTCCATTTCATAGTTTTTCCTCCATTTTCAGTTGTTTTCTGACTCATTTACCCATTCGTTTTGTATTGAAAAATTATTGGCTTTTTTCTCCATATTTCTGCATATAACGCCAATTTTTTCTTTCAATCGATTTTATTCGTATCTTTAGACCTCAAATAAGGGTGTAGACAGATATCGTTCGCCATTGTCCGGGGCAAGCGCCAACACTTTTTTGCCCGGCCCTAATCTTTTCGCCACTTCTATAGCTGCATAGATCGCCGCGCCCGAAGAATAACCTAGGATGAATCCTTCTTTGCGGCCGATTTCTTGAACGATCCGTATCGCTTCATCGTTCTCAACCTGAATGATTTCATCATAAATAGAAGTATTCAAGATTTTTGGAACAATGCCTGCACCCATTCCTTGCAAAGGATGCGGAGTTCCTCCACTTAAAACAGGAGAATCTTTTGGTTCTACAGCCACAATTTCCACAAATTTGTTTTTTTCTTTTAAATACTCTCCGACTCCTGTTATCGTTCCGCCCGTTCCCACTCCAGCCACAAAAGCGTCTGGAGTTTGTTCTCCAAAAGCCTGAAAAATTTCCGGCCCTGTCGTAAGATAGTGTGCCCGCGGATTATTCTTGTTCTCGAATTGTCGCAAAGTCACATAACCGGCTTGTTGCGTCAATTCCTCCACTTTTTCAAAACAGCCTTTGATGCCCAAAGCTGCCGGCGTTTCTATCAGTTTGGCTCCATAGGCTTTAATGATTTTTTTTCGTTCTTCACTTACTGCATCAGGTAAAACAAAAACAGCCTGATAACCTTTGGCGGCAGCAACTAAAGCTAAACCTACTCCAGTGTTTCCACTTGTTGCTTCGACAATGATGTCTCCTTTTTTAATTCACCTGCTTTTTCAGCACTTTCCACAAGTATTTTGGCCATTCGATCTTTTACACTGCCTCCGGCATTAAAGTATTCCAGCTTTACGTATACTTCAGCAGCCTGCTTTGGAGCAACTTTATTTAATGGAACGATGGGTGTAATTCCAATCAAGTCTAAGATCGATGAGACGATTTTTTCAGTCATATTTCCCCTCTCTTCTTTTAAATAAACCCCATCTCAAGCATTTCTTGAAAATGGGAGGGATGATAGATGGCCATGCCGGTTTTCATCACTTTAAATCCCTGCTCTTCATACCAGGTGATCGTATCTGGATGCGTATAAAGCACAATATTACATTGTTTCGTAGCCTCAACAAGTAACTGAATGATTTTTTTGCCGATTCCTTGTCCATGAAATTTTTCATCTACAGCGATATTATAAATAGCTGCTTGAGAGACTCGATCAGACAAAGCACGACCACAGCCAATGATTTGGTTCTCCTCCCAGACAAAAACAACTTCAGCACTGTTTTCAAAAGCCTGTTTCGTTTCATTTGAATCACAATTAGTCAATCCAAAACCATTTAAAAGATCTGTGACTTGTCTCCAATCCACTTTTTCAGTTGTCTGCATAAATGTTATGGCCATTTTTTACCTCTCTAAATCACATATTCTGGATCTCGATCTTGATAATACGTCTTAAAAAATTCTTTAGTTCGTTCTGATTTCGGCTGTTCAAAAATTTCTTCTGGTGGGCCATCTTCAACGATTTCTCCCTTTTCCAAGAACAGGACCCTCGAAGCCACTCGACGCACAAAGCTCATCTCATGTGAAACGAGCAGCATCGTATGTCCCTCCGCTTTTGCTTTACGGATGGTTTCTAAAACTTCTCCAACCAATTCCGGATCAAGAGCCGAAGTGGGTTCGTCCAGCAATAATAACTTCGGCTGCATTGCCAGCGCCCGTGCAATGGCGACCCTTTGCTGCTGGCCGCCAGAAAGATGCTGCGGATAAAAGTCTGCTTGTTCCAGAAGACCTACTTTATCCAACTGTTGTTCGGCTATGATTCTTGCTGCAGACCGATTCATTTTTTTGACTACGACCAACCCCTCCATTACGTTTTCAAGAGCTGTTTTTTGCCGAAATAAATTGAATTGTTGAAAAACCATGGCCGTTTGCTTCCTTAAATCAATGACTTCTTCTTTTTTAGGCGTTTTCAAATCAAAGGTCAGCTGATCAATGGTTATTTGTCCTTCATCCGGTTGCTCAAGCAAATTTAATGAACGTAATAGAGTAGATTTTCCTGCTCCGGAAGAACCGATCACAGCAACGACAGCACCCGGCTCTATCTCAAATGACAGATGCCTCAAAACACAGTTCTCCTGAAACTTCTTCGTTAAATTTTCGATTTTGATCACAACCAATCCCCCGTTTCCTTGCTGCGTAAAGAGACCTGATTTGGTAATGTCCATTTTTTTTCGATGA
>JAATEZ010000326.1 GCA_015655485.1 Lactobacillales bacterium
GAAGAGCGCATCTCCAGTTAGAACAAAAGAATTAAAAATAAAACTGACGCTTCCGATCGAGTGCCCTGGAGTAGGAACAACAGAAAAATCTATTCCGGCTAAAGAATATTTTTTAAAGGCAAATTCATATTCGGCAGGAGAAACGATGACATTGGCTATGTTGTTGTGCCGATCCAGTCCCGAAAGATTATGCTGAGGATTTCCCAGCCATTCCTGTTCAAGCGGGCTGACATAAACGGGAATAGAATAAAACTTACGAAGTTCTTCTACGGCTCCGATATGGTCGTAGTGAGTATGTGTCAATAGAATGGCAGCTGGCACCAAATTGATTTCTTTTATGAGCGCTTGGATTTTTTCAGAATCGTTTCCCGGATCGACAATAATCACTCCTTGTTGGTTATAAATGAGATAACAATTTTCTTGAATGTCTCCAGTCACGATTTGCTTGACATGAGTCATTTGTTTTCCTCCAATTCTTTTACTTTGATCCATTAAGTATAACGTAAAAAATAAGGAAAACCAAAAAAATCGCTTATATCTTTATTTTTATCTCTCTATTTTTTTCGGTCGGGTGCGAGCGGCACTGAAAATTTTGAAATGAATAAATACAAATAATATTGTATAAAAAAATGAGAGAAAACGGATATAGAGATTATGAAAAAAAAAAAGGAAACGGTTCAATAGAATGATCAGATAAGTTTATTATTTATTTTTTTATATTGGATGAAATTTTTAAAAAAGTATGATATTATAATTATATTAACCAGAAAAATGAATAATATTTCATAAAAGTGAATAATAAGGAGAGAATGAAATGAAAAAGAAATGGCTGGGTTTAGTTATGTTGGCAGTAGCAAGTGTGGTGTTTGCTGCTTGCGGGAGTAATTCGGCAAGCACTGATTCTAGCGGCAGCGGAAAAAACAGTTCAGATTCAGATACGACTGAAAATCTTTTAGCAAAAATTCAAAAGAAGGGGACCATTGTAATGGGAACTTCCGCAGATTTTGCCCCATTCGAATTTAAAACACTGGTTGATGGAAAAGATACTATTGTCGGATCAGATGTGGAGTTAGGGAAAGCTATCGCGAAAGAACTGGGAGTAAAATTGAAAATTGTGGACATGGAATTCAAATCGCTGATTTCAGCTATGCAGGCCGGTCAAGTAGATATGATCATTTCTGGAATGTCTTCTACACCGGAACGTAAAAAGAATGTCGATTTTTCCGTTAATTATTACAATCCGCCGCAAGTGGTTGTCGTACGTAAAGCGGATGTGGACAAATATACGACGATTGCTTCGATGGATGGCAAAAAAATAGGCGTTCAAACGGGTTCATTGCAAGAAGAGATCCAGAAAGATCAATTTCCTAAAACAAAAGCAGTTTCTGTTGCCAAGGTACCCAATCTTATCATGGAATTAAATTCTGGTTCTGTGGACGGAGTGATCTTGGAAAAAACGATCGCAGAAGCTTATATTGAACAAAATCCAGATCTGACACTTTCTGAAATCACACCTGAATCCTCGGATGATGAAGCTTTTGCTGTAGCGATGCCCAAAGACAGTACTGAACTAAAAGCAAAAATTGATACCCTGATCGGGAAATTACAGGCAGACGGGACCATTGACAAACAGATACAAGAGGCAGTTAAGCTATCCAACGAATCCGCCGAATAACCAGAAAAGCTGATGAAGTCGGTTTTAACTTTGAGCAAAGCAGGAAAATCGAGCAAAGACGCTTCTTGCCTTGACCCGATTTTCCTGTTTTTGCCGATAAGTCAGACTTCATTAGTTGGACACAGAAAAGCTGAATGAGGCAGGTCTGCCCTTGAGCCATAGCAAAAGAAAATTGATAGCGATGAGCAACATCGCGAATTTTTATTGAACTATGGCCGAGAAGGGTAGCCTCATGAAGCCGGACACAGAAAAGCTGAATGAGGCGGTCAGGTCTTGAGCAAAATAGGAGATGTGAACAAAGATGCTTTTTATCTTTGCAAAAATTTATCTTTTTGCCGATAGACCTGC
>JAATEZ010000070.1 GCA_015655485.1 Lactobacillales bacterium
CCATTTTTTTCAAGCTTTTTGATAGTTGTAAAAAAAAGATTTGAAATGAGTCAAATTTTACGTGAACGAAGTATTCGAGCCCTATTTTTAAAAATAAGTTCACCTAAATAAGCTTAAATTAAAAAATATGAATCATTCAGGCCGTACAATACTTTTTCTTTTCTTCAATAGTAAGAGATTTACTAACAATGCTGTTAATTTTTTCCTTTTCATTAATCAATTTTATCATCCTCTGCTTAAAATGAATCTTCAAATTAACGTCCCTATGGTTAGACTGACAATATTCGATTTTTACTTCAATGAGTAAAACCGGCAAATCGCTTTATACCTATGGACATGTTAGAGCTAACAACGATAAAACAGAAAAGTAGCTGTATCTATCATCAAAATTAAAGAAAGGGGTCAGTCACCATGAATAAATCCATTGAAAAAAATTAATTGAGATCGAAAAGAAGATTCTACTAGATAAGAAAAATTCCAAAGAGTCTAAAAGTCATTTATTAATTGCCAATCTGGATATTGATGGAAAAAAGACTGGATAAGATCTTTTGAAATTCAAAAAAGCTGAGGATAATTTATTAGATGGATCCCTCCAATATCTATCACAATATCTTGTAAAACTAAAAAAAAATCTTCCGTCATCATTTTTTTAAATGTTTAGATAATCTACTTTTACAGTTTTATAAGCGGATTACGCTGCCGCATCATCATTTATCATAAGGACCTTTTTTACTCAACAAACGTGTAATCCCAAAGCCCGTCAAATACACGGTTTCTAGAACCAACATACTTCAAACAAATTTAACACAGATAGCGAAGCAAACCTGTTTGACATGCGAATTCATAGATTCTCTGTAAGCGCCGGATAGTGAAGTACCTAGACGACAAATAGCCCGAATGGTATCATACACCATCAGGCGATTTGTTGTCTTTTCTTTATTTTTTACATCGTGTTTGGACTGTCTCTGACCAAGGCAAATAGGCATCTAGTTTTTCAGGAGTTAAGACCGGAAGATTCGGCAATTCCTCAAATAGATAGCGAAAATAGGCGGTACTATCTAATCCATTCAGTTCGGCTGTTTTGAGGACACTTAAAATATGCCCAGATGTTTGGGCGCCCGCTAAGCTAGCTGAGAAGAGATAATTTTTTCTGCCCATCACGAGTTCCTTGACGAGTCGTTCGCTTTGGTTGTTCGTCAACTCTAAGCGTCCATCTTCGAATACCCGTTCCATCGCGACTCGATGACTCTCCATATACTGAATGGCTCGATCCAGTTTTGATTTTGGTACCGCGGAGATCGTACGGATGTATTCGTACAACTGATCCATCAACGGATGCAGCTCTTCCTCCCGTTTTTGAAGTCGCTCTTCCGGCGGCAGAGATTTCCAATCCTGCTCTTTTTTAAAGCATGTGCTAAACACTGCGAGGACATGGGCTGCTGGATGGACTTTTTCACCTGGTTCTTTCGGGAGCGCTTCATGGAATTTCCTGCGAACATGGGCCCAACAACGAACCGGAAGAATGCCAGTCAATCCGTCGTAACTCGCATAGCCATCACAATGGAGGTACCCTTGGTAGGCGGATAAGAAGCGTTGTGGAACTTCTCTGCCTCGTGTTTCACTATGATGGTAGAGGACAACGGGATGCTCTTCTTGCAGCGAACTGCTAAACACCCAATAATAGGTTGTCGTTTTGGTACTTTCCAATACGCGATAGGGCGTTTCATCGGCGTACGCAACCGTTCGGTTGCGTAGTTCCTGATGGAATCGTTCCACTAAAAGGGCGAGGTACTCTTTTCCAACTAGGATATGCCAATTCGCAATGTTCTCTCTAGAAATATCGAGTCCTGCTTGTTTCCAATACTCAATTTGGCGATAAGCAGGTACTTTTTGTTTAAATTTTAGCCGGATCGTTTCTGCAACAATACTAGAGGAAGCTAAGCTATTGGGAAGTAGTGGTTTGGGAACACGCGCTTTTTTAAGCGACGTTTCGCCCATCCTTTCGCATATTTTACAACAATAACTATGCTGGACATGGTGGAGTGTTTCAAGCCGGGCTTGATGAAAGGCGATTTCTTCGCGAACCTTTTTCGTTCCCATCTCAATCATTGGTGTCCCACATTTTGTGCAAATTCGTGCTTCCTCAGAAAGTTTATGATGGACTTCCTTCGTTGGAAAGTTCGCTAATTTTTTTGCTTTTATTCCTTTTTTACGAGGAGTGGTGTGAATGGGTGTCTCTTCTACTTGACTAGCTAGAGCCATCGGCTCCCCGAACAAGTCCAAACTTGTTTGACCAGAAAGTTGTTCAGGTAAGGATTCTTTGGATTTCCCATAAAGTTTTGTGGTGAGATACGCCAGTTGTTCTCGAAGTAATTTGACTTCGTTCGTTAGTGCTTCATTCACTTTCATTTGTTCATGAAGCATTGCGACCAGTTGTGTAGCAGTTTCGTTATTTTTATCTTTCTCATTCGATTGATTTAACAATGAAACACACCACTTTCTGTATTTATCTCACGTTATTATTATACCATAAATACACGATAAAAAGAAGGAGAAAAGGCATGAAATCAACGTTTCACACTCTTTTTCCTTCTCCAATTTTTATTAGAAAATCCCGCGCTTTCCTGCGCGAATGACTTTTGGTTGATCAATACTCAATCCTTCAAATAGCCAACGAAGCTGTTGGTGAGTGAGACGGCGCACTTCTTTTTTTGATCGTGGCCAACAAAGTTTTCCTTGATCTAATCGTTTATATAGCAGAAGAAACCCATCCTTATCGTAAAGCAACAACTTGAAACGGTCACGTTTCCCACCACAAAAAAGAAAGAGGGCATTATCATACACATCTAAGTTGTACTCCTGCTGGACAATGGCCGCCAAGCCATCAATCCCTTTGCGCAAATCTGTTTTTCCACAAACGATAAAAAGGTGTGCGATTTTTTGGAAATCAAGAATCATGAGCGATCACTTCTTTCAAAATCGTTTGTACGAGGTAGAGATTTGCCCCGTTGTAGACAAAAATATCGTACGGGTCTGACTTAATTCTTACGGCAATTTTTGTGGGGATCCCTCGTTTGGTTGAAGCTTGGTCTTCGAGTTTAATTTGAACCACTTCGTGCGTTTCATTCATCAAAAAACACCTCCATCTATACTGTTGTCTCTCCAGTATAAACAGAGGTGCTTCTTATTTATAGGTACTTCACTATCCGGCGCTTACGATTCTCTGATGTTGTCGGTCTCATCATCTTCACTTCTACTATAAAAAAAAGTAGTGAAACACCACTGTCATGGTATCTCACTACTAATCTTAGTATGTTTCCTAACCCCAAAAATAAATTTTTAGAGAGCATTCCAAATAGGATTCCTATCAATAGAAGAATAGTCAGCCATAAACCAAAATTTCGTTTTGTGCCGTTCTTTGTTTCTGAGTGACGGCTATGCGTTATCTTCCCGATTGATTGATCAATATTTGGTAATCAAGGAACTGTATACCCAACAAAAGTATCTGTTTGATCACAAGACACACACGATAGACAACCGGATCATCAGTTTGAGTCAACCTTTCTTACGGCCCATCGTACGCGGAAAAGCAAAAGCTGAATTCGGTACAAAATTTGATGTGAGCCTGGATACCCAAGGTTTTGCGCGGATTGAAAAACTTTCGTTTGATGCGTATAACGAAAGCACCGTGTTAAAAAAAGCCATTGAAAATTACAAACAGCGAACGGGCTTTTATCCTGAACGGATCCTCGTGAATCAGATCTATCGTACTCGTGAGAACCGCGCTTATTGCAAAAAACAGGGGATCCGGATGTCCGATCCCAAATTGGGCCGCCCCTCCGAAGAACCGGGAGATAAAAAAATAGCAAAGCAAGATAACGTTGACCGCATGGAGGTCGAACGCTTTTTCAGTTTGGGCAAAAGGTGCAATGGGATGGGGCTGATCATGACCAAATTACCGGAAACAATGAGGACCAGCATCGCTTTGTCCGTAGTAGTGACGAATCGGTTCGCGATCCCGACCTGTACCTTTTTTCTTTATTTTGTTTAAAATTTTGGAGCTTATTCAAACAAGATTCAGTTCAAAAATTGAAATCTATTGGTTGATGAATGAAAAAAACTCGATTAATCAGTAGACACGAAGTAAACACACCTAGATAGTGTCTGCTTAATAGTGCATAAACGCATATATACCAATATATTCAGAACTTTATAGTCTTTTTAAGTGCAAGTTTTTTGAGCCTATCTGCTAAAAAAAGTTTGCACTTCTATTCTCGTCTTTGAATTTTTTTTACAAAACTTAGCTGCTTTCGCAGGCACTAGATACTAAACAAAAAATGATTATTTAAAGGAATTTAGGGCACAATTATTGCTCTCTTCCCATTCTGCTAATATGTGTAAACATTATATCATGGTTAAACCTCTTTTACCGTTAAATTTAGAAAGCCGCCCTTCCTAAAAACAACACTTCTTTTTCTGTACAAAACCAAAGAAGACAAGTCATTTCCAACGATTTCCCCGCCTTCTTTTTTCTCCTCCAGACCTTTATATCATTAGGCCTATTATTCAGTCTTTGCAATCAAAAAAAATATCATACACTCTTGTTAAGAGTAAATATTAATCAGCACAAGTGTTAATTAATAGAATAATCATCAAACAATCTGTTTCAGAATTTCATTTAAGTAGTCACTAAACATTTCAGCTGTTCCTTGACTATACTCATTGTAAATGAATATTTACAATGCCTAGTTCTATTGCTTTGATGACCGAGGTAACCACAGAGCTGGTTTGTAATTTTTCATTTATAGAATAGATATGATTTCTTACTGTTCTCTCGGAAATATTTAATTCAGAGGCCACAGCGGTTTGTTTTATTCCTTGAGAAAGAAGTTGAAGAATCTTTTTTTCTCTTTCTGTCAGAGAGCGATATTGTGTATTATCTTTTGTATTTTCAAAAATCCTTTCATTGTCAAATTGAATTCTTTTTAAATTTTCCACTAGATCCTCAGCGGTGATATGTTTATCCAGGAAACCGTGCGAACCGATTTTAATAGCTCTTTTCCGATACTCTATCAAATCAAATCCTGACAAAAAAACCAGTTTGATTGGATACTTTTTCAATAATTCTTCTCCTAATTCTAATCCATTGTACTCACCCATATGAATATCCATTAAAACAATAGCAGGCCGATAGGAAGCCACTATTTCGAAAGCGGCTTCTGGTTTGGCTAAGTATTTGAAGTCTGAAATCTCAGGAAAATTTTTAAACGTTAGCTCTAAGCTTTTTCCTATTAAGCTGTGATCATCAATCAATAGTATTTTCATATTTCTTCTCCAGATTCGAAGGGAATCGTGATCCTTATGGTTGTCCCTGCTGTCAAATTTGGTACCGATAGTAACTCAAAGGAACCATTCAACCAATTTACATCATTTTTTATAGATAAAAGTCCCATATGTTCTTTTGATTGGATCAACTTTTTTTCCACTCTTGAATAATCATTTATGCCGATTCCATTATCTTCAACCACGATTGAAAAAATATTTTTATGGGTAATAATATTTGTTTCACCAATAGCAGCTTTCGAATGTTTCCCTACATTTTCATTGAGCTCTTTAATGATTCTATAAACGGGCGCAATAAGGTATTTGGGAAAACTTTCTTTCAACTGGGCGTGAAAAATAAATTTTATCTGCGGATATTTCTGATTAAAATCATCCATTAATATTTGAATATTTTCTTCAAAAGATAAATGATAAAGAGTAGATGGGGATGTATTAAAAATCTCCTTGCGTATGGATTGAACTAATTTAGAGAACTCAATACGCACCAATCCCATGACCTCATCATCTCCATGCAGACTGGAAACTAAAGTGTGCAATCCAATAATCGACTGAAGAATATTATCATGTAAATAATTGGTATACCTTTTTTTCTCCTTTTCCAGACTATTGAATAGTTTCATTTGCAACAATTGTGTCGTGTTTAAAGAAGAATCAATGTATTTTTGATGACTGGCATAAATCAGATTTACCGTTTTTAAAATAACTTTGTATTGTTGCATGATCTCTTCTATTTTTTCCAGATCAACAGGATGTTCCGTTCTTTCAAAAAAAACAAACACGGTTTCCTCGGAATTCGAAACAGAGAGAAAGTAAAAAGGAAGCCCCTCTATTTCAATTAATTGTTTTGAAGAAGGAGAAACAATTATTATTTTTTTGACTGATTTCAAGATTTTCCGTCCATATTGACAAAGTATAAACAATTTTTTTTCAGATTTTAACAACATCAATATTGTAGGACTCTTTGTTTCATCCTTTAATCTGTTCAATAACAAATTAGCCACACTGTTAAAAAATTGCGAATAAGTCACCTGATTGAGTATTTCAATTTTTTCGTTGTTTAAAGTTTCCAACCCTCCCTTTACCCGCGTTTCTTCAAGTCGCTGTAGCAGGTAAATTGAAAAATGTGACAGGTAACAAAAAAGGATGAAGCAGGCAGTAATTAAAATTTTTTCCATGAAAGATAAGTTTAGAAGATTGATGAATAAAAAAAAGCAGATGCTTAAAAAAAATAGCAAAATATGTAAAAAGATTCTTCGAGAAATAATAATTGTTTTATTGGAGATCAATGTATAAGCAATACAAGTTGGAAATAAAATGACCAGCAAAGCCGCATTCGAATTTCCATTTGGATCAAATGAAAAAATAATAGGAACCGAGTAGCACAATATGAAAGGTAAAAAAGCGCATAAAATTGAAATACTTAAAATTTCGAATTGCAACGAACTAAAAAAAAGTTTGCGTTCTCTATAAATAGTTGTGCAGCTTATGATCGTTGAAACAATCAACAAAAGGAACAAATGCTGTTCTGGAAAGAATTTAAGTAAAAAAGCAACATAACAATAAACCGAGACAAAAAACAGGATGACAATACTCTTTTTAAAAAGTATTCGATTTTCTGATTGAATAAATGAATATAAAAACAGATACAAGGATAGTGGACAAACACATAAAAAAAACAAACCAACCAGATTCAACCAAGAAATGCTGGAATAAAGGAACAAGAACATCAGTGCCATAATCGAAGTTAACTGCAAAAACTTTAAAGCTGAAGGATGATCAGGTATTCTTAAATAAACAAAGCTTCCTAATAAAAGAGTATACAAACCAATGAAAAGATAAAGGAAATCAACATTTTTTTCTGCTAAAAGATAATAGACCGTGTAGGCTAATGAGATTAACCAAGGGTAAAGTACTATCGTTTTTTCTTTTATACTCATCTTAGATGACCCCTTTTAAATAATTCAGTATCCATTCGACAGGTTCGTTTTGGTTGGAGTATTGCTCTTTCAGAACTTGAAAAGCTTTTTCGGTATACAGAACAGATGCCCTCAGAGAGTATTCAACAGCACCACATTTTTTTATATAAGCAGCTAAATAATTTAAAGAAGAATCATCAGATAATTTACGTTCAACGATATCAAGAAACTTCATTTCTTTATCTTTTTTCGCATATTCAATGGATTTTATAAACGGCAAGGTTTCTTTAAAGAAACGCAAATCAGATTTACTTATATCCATTATATCTGCCGCATCATTTTGTAGTTGAAAAGCTGTAGCTAAACATTGAGCAAAATTTTTCCAGATAATTTCTTCTGTTGGGCATGCAATATAACATACTAGTTGCATTAACGGAATTGATTTTTTTAACATGTTAGAAAAGTAGCTTTTTACCTTAGTTTTTTTTGAAAGTACTGAATAAAAATCTAATCGTTCCCCATTAATTGCTTCAGCGAAAAAGTCAGTTAATTTCGAAGTGTCCAGAAAATTACTGGTTTGTTCATAAAGTTCTTTTATAGTAGAAAAAAGCAGTGAAAGAGTGTTCACTAACAACTCATTTATAGATAAATGAATACTGCTGTCTTCATCAACTATATCATCAAGGTAATCACATAAAACGGAAAGCACATCCAGCCTGATGCCAATCTGTATTTTGATAGAATCAGGTACTTTTTGTTTTTGCAATAAAGTCAACAATAAGTACAGCATTCCGATAGACAGCCTATTTTCACTCGTCTGTATCAAGTCTTGTTTTAAAAGATTCATAAAAACGAGCGGGAATTTTTTTTGTTGTTTGGATAGATAAAAGAACAAATCTCTTTGATAAGCTTTTTGTAAATAACTAATGTCATTATCTATCATTATTCTTGCGCTTTAAGTGCTCTGACCCAATGACTGTTTCCATTAACGAGCTGCACAGAAGTTTCTGAAAGCTTTTTTGTTAATGGTGACTGTTCTTTTTCTTCTAATCTTTTCTTTTCAAAGATTTTCATTTTTTGTTCAATGGACTTATTCATATGGTTCCTCCCTTTTATAAATAAAAAGCTACATTTCTTATATAATATTTTAGGTGTAAAGGATTACTTTGTCCATAACTATCCACGAATTTGCCGGTTTTACTCATTTCTTTATTTACCAAATTAATTTATGATAAAGTTGTCATAAAGAATTAAGGTGCACCTGTTTCTTTATTGACCTGAACGATTCATAGATTTAAACATTTTCTTCTAAACTGGCTGCTAGGACGGACATGGGAAGAAATTTTCATGACACCCTTTGGGTGTATACAAAAAAGAGCCTCTTTATGTTATTGTAAAGTCGTCAAAAAAATCACAATAATAAGAGGAGTGCTCCTAATGACAACTTTACAGAAAAAATCATTACAATTCAACCCTAAAATTTCAGTTTCTAATGATGGCGGACAATTATCTTCTGATTCCGGG
>JAATEZ010000034.1 GCA_015655485.1 Lactobacillales bacterium
AAAAAGCGGGTAAAGTAATGCGGACTAAAACCGACGGATCTTGCCACATCGTCGAGGATGATAGCTTCATCAAAATGATTTTCAATAAAAGCAAAAATTTCATTCAGCCGTTCTAAGGTCTCCTGATTTTTCAGAGATGAAGTCGTCGCATTTTTTTTGATTGGTTCTTTCTTAGGTATTTGCCGATAAAATAAAAGCAGCCTGTTTAAAAGATTCGCTTGGATCGCATAGATATAACCTACTTGTTTATCACTAAATTCCTCAAACGTTGCCAGTAATAATTGACGGACTTCTTCAGCCGCCTTGACCGGCCAATAGCGGCTATGGCTCTCAGCTTCATTAAATAAGCGAAACAGATCACTTTCCTTTTGATCTCCGTTTGGCAATTCACGAAAAAACTTCAAATCAAATTGGAAAACTAAGCGCTCGCTCTCTGGAGAAGCCAAGAAATAGTGAGGGACACCGCTCCCAAAAAAATAAATCTCCCCTTCTGTTACTAGAATGACTTCATCATTTGCACCAATATTTACAGAACCTTTCTTTACATAAATAATTTTTATTTCCTTATGCCAGTGCGGATAGACGATCACTTGTCCACTATTTGAAAAAACTTGGAAAGGAAAATCCGCCAGTAATTTGGGAAATTCTAAATACAGACTCATGCTCTGATTTCATCCATTTTTTTAAATCGTTTCTCTATTTTTTGCTAATTATAGCACATCCAAAATTTTAAAAAAAAACGGACTTTTTAAATACCAAAAAATATATTTTTTTTAATAAAAAGAAAAGCATTTGGCTTTCTTGACTTTCACGGGTATACTTATTAATGAATTTATTCTTATTCTAGAAAGGAATGGAACAATGAATTGGTTTAATATTTTTAAAGCTGTTATTTTAGGTGTTGTTGAAGGGATCACCGAATGGCTGCCGATCAGCAGCACTGGACATCTGATCCTCGTAGATGAATTTATCAAACTGCAGGCTACACCTGCTTTCAAAGAAATGTTCAATGTGGTGATACAACTAGGTGCGATCCTTGCCGTTTGTGTGATTTATTTCCATAAACTAAATCCATTTTCAACTCAAAAAAATGAAATCGAAAAAAAGGAAACTTGGAATTTGTGGGGAAAAGTTATTGTTGGTATTCTGCCCGCTATGGTGATCGGCTTACCGCTTGATGATTTTTTCGAAGCACATTTTCATAAATTTTTACCCATTGCTCTCATGCTGATCATCTATGGTGTGCTATTTATTCTTGTTGAAAATCACGTAAAAGGTCAAAAGCCAAAGTGTACTGATTTAAACAATTTTACTTATAAAGCCGCTCTGGTAGTTGGTGTTGCTCAAATACTTTCTTTAATGCCTGGAACATCCCGCTCGGGAGTCACAATTTTAGCCGCTTTGCTTATCGGCTGTTCCCGTTATGTTGCAGCCGAATATTCTTTCTTTCTGAGTATTCCGGTCATGTTCGGAGCCAGCGGAATCAAATTATTAAAGTTTTTTGCCGGAGGAAATTCCTTTACCGGAGAAGAGTTTTTAATTTTACTTGTTGGTTGCCTGGTAGCCTTTGCAGTATCTATTTTAGCAATCAAGTTCTTACTGAACTTCATCAAAACGAATGATTTCAAACCGTTTGGCTGGTATCGAATCATATTAGGCGCGTTTCTGATCGTTTATTGGCTGGCCGCCAAATAAAAACTGTCGGCTGAAAGCCGCTGGATCAAAAATATTTATAAAATCGCGGCTATGAAAAACAAGACTGCCTCAAAAAAGTCAATCATGATCCGGGGCTGACCAAAAAGTTGTCCGATCATTGAAAAATGATAGAGAGTTCAAGATCCGGGAACTTTCTATCATTTTTTGCATGAAAAGAGTATAAAAAAATTTTTTGACGGTATCTCTGAAACAGCTTTTCAAAAAATATTCTTCTCAATTTGGCTATTCAAAATGATCATAGAGTTTACTTATTTCTTTGCTTTTGATAAACAAAACAGCCTTTGATCCCACCCAGAATTACAATCAGATAAACTGCCTAACTGCCTAAAAGACGACAATGTCTTTGCCCAATGTTTGCCAAAAAATCATCTGATTTTGCCAAGAGTTTTTAATTTGCTCACTGATACCATTTTTATTCTTATCCACCCTTAAATTGTCTACTTCATTTTATGAAATTATGTCTGCTTTATTGTACTATTCGATCCATAAAAGCTCGCCGCAAAGATGTTTTCTATCTTTATGGTGAGCTTTTCAATTAATGATTAAAATTCAATTTTTTATTCTTGGCTGCTTCTTTTTTTATTGATATCAGCTAGGAGGTCGCTTTTTTGTCTTCAGTGTTTTGCAGATAATCGGTAATTGAATCCAGGAAAACTTGTCCATATTTTTCAAGTTTCACTTCTCCAACACCGCTGATCTGAGACATTTGTTCTTTAGTTGCAGGCAATTTACGACACATTTCTCTAAGCGTCGCGTCATTAAAGACGATATAAGCCGGTACCTTTTGGCTTTCAGCAAATTCACGCCGCAGTATTTGCAGCTGATAAAAAAGCGCGGGGTTTGGTATATCTTCACTCTTACTTGCGGTTTTTTGCATAGGTTCTTCCTCTTTTACCAGATTCATTTCTAAATAAGCCTCTCTTTTCAAGGCCTCTGCAGCCCGAAAGCCAAGCTGCAGAGTCGGATATTGTCCCTCGCTTGTTTTCAAATAACCCTCCGCTAAAAGGAATTCGATCATTTGTCTAAGCTGTTTTTCACTTACTTCCGCCATGATCCCATAAGTAGACAGCTGATCTAAATGAGCACTTTTTATTCGCTGCTGTGCACTGCCTCTTAAACAATCGACCACCATTTTGATTCCATAATTTTCTTTCATTCGTTTAACACAAGAAATGATTTTTTGTGTGGAAACTGTGATGTCGACTTTTTCAAAATTGGTCAGGCAATTGCTGCAATTCCCACAATAATGCGGGGAATTTTCACCAAAATAATGAAGAATATAATGCCGCAAACATTCTTGTGTAAAGCAGTAATAAGTCATCTTTTTTAAACGATCCTGCTCCACCTTTTTAAATTTTTCTACTTCCAGCTTAGAAACATCACTATTTTCCATATCTTTATCGATAAAAAACTGATTGGTGACAACATCTTTGCCGCTATAAAGCAAGAGACATTCTGAAGGTGAGCCGTCCCGGCCCGCACGACCCGCTTCCTGATAATAACTTTCTATATTTT
>JAATEZ010000055.1 GCA_015655485.1 Lactobacillales bacterium
CGGACGGCAGACAGAGCTGTCCAATAATTGTGCGTACACGCGGTCACCGTCTGGAAGGTATTTTCCATAGCGGTTCGCCAATGGGTCTATTGGTCAATTCTTTGCGAGGCATGCATGTATGCGTCCCACGTAATATGGTGCAGGCTGCGGGTATGTACAACACACTTTTGAAAAGCAATGATCCGGGCATTATTATTGAATCGCTAAATGGCTATCGTCTAAAAGAAACGCTTCCGGACAATATTGCCGACGTTACCGTTCCGTTAGGTGTACCGGAAATTTTGGAAGAAGGCTCAGATATCACGATTGTCTCCTATGGTTCCACGCTGCGTATCGTTACGGAAGCAACGGAACGCCTCAGAAAACTTGGTATTAAATCCGAGGTGATTGACGTACAGACGCTTTTGCCATTCGATATTCATCATCATATTGTCGAATCTCTAAAGAAAACAAACAGGATTTTGTTTGTGGACGAGGATATGCCGGGAGCGGCAGCGGCCTATATGTTGCAACAAGTCATTGAAGTTCAGAACGGATATAAATGGCTCGACGTTGCACCAAGGACATTGACCGCCAAAAATCATCGCCCTGCTTATGCAAGCGACGGCGACTATTTCAGCAAACCGAATGTTGAAGATGTTATTGATGTGGTAAGGGAAATGCTTAGCGAATAAAAAATAGACATCCTGAAAATAAAAAACGCTCTAAGACTAGAGCGTTTTTGTTTTTATAACCGTGCTAATTTTTCTAGTCGAATGGTGTCACAAACAAACTTTTTGCCGCATCGTGGCTGAACATTGTGTTCGTCTTACCGTTTAAAGTCACCACCAACGATTTGTCAAACTCCAATATTTCCTTCACTTCTATCTCGTCGTGGATATTTAATTGTATTTTGTCCAGATATTGCAGGAACAGTTTTGACTCATTGGAGACTGCATCCAAGCGATACCTTCCCGGCTTTTTTATATTAGCCAACGCTACATAGTTTGTCTCCGGAATGCGTCCTTGAGCGTCAGGAATTGGGTCTCCATGTGGGTCAAATTTAGGAAATCCCAAATGTTCATCCAGTTTGTCAATCAACTTATCTGAATGTATATGCTCCAATTGTTCGGCGATTTCATGCACTTCATCCCAGTTGAAATGAAGCTTTTCTTCCAAAAAAGTTTCCCAAAGACGGTGTTTTCGGATGATACGCAACGCAATAAGGTCACCTTGTTTAGACAAGGAAGCTCCGTCAATCCTATTATAATCAATCAACTTCTTTTCCTGCAGCTTCTTCAACATTTCCGTTACTGTCGCAGGGTTGATATCCAGTTTTTCCGCAATAGAAAGATTCTGAATCTTTCCAGATGTTTCTTTTTCAAGCGAATAGATAACTTTTAGGTAGTTTTCTTCTGTATGACTAAGACTAAGGTTACTCATTATGCAAAGATGTAATAAAATTTTAAATCAATCAAGGCATACACAATTTTTTTTTTAACCATACCTAATTTTATTTTTACAACTATTAAATATAAAATAAAGGAATGTTTCAATAAAAATAAATATAGTAAACAAAAAATATTGACCAGATAGCTACTTTATAAATAAAATAAAATAATAGTTCAATATCAAATTGTACTAATTTCTATCCAAAAAGAATATCGATAAACAATAACGAATACAAAAAAGGACTATTCCGTTATTTTAAAATATAAGCTTTCATATTAACAATTTATTTACAAGATGAAACTATTTATTTATTTAAACCAACCAAATTTTTTAATAAATATAGATATTCAATATTCTCCAAAGTGCCACATTTCACCAATATAAAATTTGGCTTTCCAATAAATCAGAGCATATCAAAGAATAGTTAAAATTTTAACATATCATATTTTACAATATTCAATCTATTTATTTCAATTAACCTAATTTTTTTCTTTAACTGGATAGATTTAAACTAATTGATTTTCTATAATCATAAACAGAAAACATCAAAAACTGACAACAAACAAACTCAATTTTATTTTTCTAACAAATAAAAATTTCAGGTTTGCCTAATATCCAGCAAACATTTGTCCAATATGTTTCCGTATTTTGAAATTCGTATTATCGTAATTCAATAACAATTCCATCAAGTTTTTCAAAAACTATTATTTATAATTTCAACTATCCTAATTTTCCCATATTTAGCTATTATTGATACTTTCAAACAGCATATTTTTAAATGTTAATTTTGCCTTACCATAAACGAAAAATGCAAAAATCTGATTCTGAAATCCTTTCGTATCCTTATTTGGGTGAACCGTAAAACCAGTAAAATCAATAGGATTGGTTACATTTGAA
>JAATEZ010000260.1 GCA_015655485.1 Lactobacillales bacterium
ACTATTTCAGAAGGACGAAAAGTAAGTGAACAAACCATAAAAGCCGTGGAAGATTTAGGATTTGACTTTATTTGTTTAACAGGTAATCCTGGTACCGGAGTTACTAATGAACAAATAGGAAAAAGTATTTTATTGGTCAAAAAATTTTTTTCTGGTCTGATTATTGCTGGAAAAATGCACGGTGCCGGTGTTGATGAACCAATAGTTGATTTAAAAGCTGTTCAGTTATTTATCGATTCTGGTGCTGACATATTACTAGTACCAGCTGTCGGCACTGTACCAGAAGTTGATGATGAAGAGTTGAAAAAAGTGGTTAAATTAGCACACAAGCAAAAAAAATTAGTTATGTCCGCTATTGGGACAAGTCAAGAAAGCGCTGATGAAGATACGATTAAACAAATCGCCATTAGAAATAAAATCATTGGAGTAGATATTCAGCATATTGGTGATGCGGGTTATTCAGGTTTAGCTCCGGTTGAAAACATTATGGCGATAAGTACAGCGATTCGCGGCAAACGCCATACTATTTCAAGAATGGCCCGTTCTATCAATCGTTAATTGTTTAAAAAATCTCTCTAAAGGATCAAAGACAGAAATTGCCTTGAAAACTTTAAAGAGATTTTTTATAATTTTTTTGATTCTTTTACATAAAAAATTCGTAGACAAAAATTCAATTTCAATTTATTTATTTTCTTTTGGCAAGTCCCTAATTGGATCTTCTTATACTTATTGACCTTAGTCCTTAAAAAAATATTTATTCCCGATTCTTCACTTCATTTCTAGCCCATTGCTAGAAGCTATTTTTTGTACAAATAAAAAGAGTCCTCTGGCAGTACTAGCGGTGTTTGAAATGTCTTTATAAAACATTCAAGATGCCGTAATGAGTTAATATATTTAAAAATTTTATGAGGGTCTTATGCCTATAAATAAATAATAATCAGTTTTTCTATGATACCTTCCTGAATTGTACAAAAGTAAAAAGACCAGTTAAAAATTTTCTTCATCATTATCAATGATCATCTTCTTTTTTTTCATGGCTATCTTCTTCCTCTCCATCAAGAAATGAAACATCCTGATGCTGAATCGACAAATACAACATACTGCCAATACCCGCTGCACCTGCCGCAACCCCTAAAATTCCTACCTCAGCAATATTAACGATGATATACATCATAATAAAAAACGATAATAACGCCGCTAAACAATCAAAAACTAATTTAATCATTTTATCGCTTCCTTTGAGCGAACCCTTATTTACCTAATTATAGTCCTGGCAAGCTTTATTTGGAAGCCCTTTCATGTACTGGTTAACAAATTAATTGTTTTTTTCGGATATCATTTCATACGGATGAGTTCTGATTACTTCCAGAAGCAGACAAAATCTTGTTATTGCCTAACTCAAAAATGTTTTCCAGATGCTGGAATCGCCATCACTTGGAAAACATTTTTCTAAATAAGATAAATTTTTTTAATTTCAAAATATGTTTTATGGAAATTGAGTTTTATTCTAAATTTCAAATTCTAATAATATGAAATACTTGCGTTCTCATTTTTTCTTAAATTTTTTTACAATTTCCACCAGTTTTTGTGCATTATTAGTTATTTCAGTTACAGAACCTTTTGTTAATAAACCGCCCACACCAACACAATCGACACCATTTTCCAACCATTCGGACAGATTATCTAAATGAACTCCGCCTGAAGCCATAATCATAACTTGAGGAAGTGGTGTTTTGATAATTTTCGCTAAAGTCGGTCCATAATAATTGGCTATTGGAAAAGCTTTAACTATAGAGGCACCATTTTCCATGGCTTTCACGACTTCCGTAACACTGCTGCATCCGGGCAAATAAGGAATCTGATACCGGTTGCAAAGCTGACTAACCTCTAAATCCCAAGAAGGTGCAATGATAAATCTGGCACCGGCTAAGATGGCCAGTCTAGCCGTTTCGCTGTCTAGTACCGTCCCTGCTCCTACTAAAAGGCGATCTGAATAGGCATCATTGAGTTCTTTAATGATCTCGCCTGCTTTAGTTACAGTATAGCTAATCTCCAAAACATCAACACCGCCGGCAAGGCAGCCATCTGCAACTTCAAAAGCCCGCTCATTCGTTTCAACCCGAACGACCCCCATAATACCGATTTCTAAAATATGTTTTTCTATCTGATATTTATACATTTATTTTCCTTCCTTTTTATGAAAAATAACCTTTGTTTTATAAAAATATCGGGTTGTTTCTCATTCTTACATTAAGCTGACTGCTAAACTAATTGATAGGCAGTCATTACTTTTCTGATCTCATTTTCTTCTTTTGCATCCACGGCCCGAACAGGCAAGCGCGGTTTGCCTACAGATAAGCCTTCGATCTCCAATGCTTTTTTCAAAACAGAGGGAACACTGCCAAGTTTTAATATTTTCCGGAATGGTTCAATCTGATCTTGGCAAACTTGAGCCGCTGCCTCATTTCCCTGCAGCCAGTTTTCATAAATGCCAACATCAATATCCGTCAATACATTAGAGGTAGCTGCTATAGCTCCTTTTGCTCCAATTTTTAGTGCTTTTAATATCAAAGAATCTGAACCAGAAAGAACAGAAAAGTTTTGACCTTCGGCTGCTTTAAGATAATTTTCAATATTTTTTAGATCACCGCTGCTGTCTTTTATACCAATGATATTGGGCTTTTTGGCTAATATTTCAACCGTTTTTTCGGAAATATTGATCCCCGTATTTTTAGGAATATTGTAAAGGATAATTGGAATCGCAGTCGAATCAGCAATTAAAGAGTAATGAGCTACCAGTTCTTCTTGTGTTGGCGGTAAAAAATAGGGTGTAATGATCGACACTGCGTCGGCTCCGTTCTTTTCTGCTTCTTGGCACAATTGAATCACTTCACTCGTACTATTGCCGCCAGTCCCAACGTATACGGGAACTCTGCCCCCAACTTCTTCTACAATAAATTTTGTAAATTGTATTTTTTCAGTGTAAGTTAAAAGATGAAATTCGCCATTTGTCCCTAAAATAAAAATTCCCTGAACACGATGCTTAATCAAATGATTGACCAAACGGCCTGCAGCTGCTAAATCCAAATGATCTTCAGCATCGAAAGGTGTAACTAATGCTGTGATAATGCCTTCTGCTAACATGATCATTCCCTCTTTTCTGTCATATGCTGTTTTTTTCGGATCGATTCTCCTAGAGAACCGCCTGGATGCCACTTATAATAGGATTCAATCGTCATTTTTTTTGACTCCTGCAATAAAAGGCTCACTCCCTGAACCACGATCATCTCAAAAAGAATGGACATCCTCGGTGGTTTGTTCAGCGGATCTCCTTCCTCTTTTACACCGGCAAATAAAAAACAATCGGCATTTTTGGCCAGCCATGATTGATTATTTCCTGATATTCCAATGATCTTCGCTTGATTATTTTTTAAAACATTAATTGTTCTTTTTAGCTCTAAGGTTTCACCGCTGTTGGAAATAGCGACTACAATATCTTCTGGTTCTACTTGACCGGAAGAACCATGGACTGCTTCGGTACCATCCAGAAAATACGCTGGTGTTCCCGTTGAAGAGAAAAGCGATGCCCCATATTTGGCAACGTAACTTGGTTTGCCGATTCCGGTAAAATGGACTCGCCGCTTTTTCAACTCTGCCTCCAGAATTAATTGCAAGGCTCTTTCCCAGGCAATTAAATTTGTTTTCTTACAAAAATTGGTTAACTCATTCATGATCAAATTGCAGTATGTTATTCCATATTGCTGATCCACTGAATCTTTCTCTATAATTTTTTCGTGATTTTCCATTGATTTTCACCTCTAATACGAACCTGAAACAAATCAGGCGATATTTTTGCTAAAATTACCATGAACGTTAATATTATTTGTCACAACGACAAATGCTTCCGGATCCACTTGTTTGACAAACTTTAGAAATTCTTTCAAATTGTCTTTTGTGATCACTGAAATACAAACCATTTTCTGCTCAGAAGTATACGCACCATACCCTTTCCAATAAGTGACACCGCGTGAAAATCGGGCAACCAGCTGTTGTTCCATCTCAGTATTGCCGGTTAAAATAAGTACACAAATTTCCAAGGCCTGCTCATTTAAGCGATCTAAAATAAACGATAAGAAAACCGAACAAATAAAAGAGTATACAGCAGTTGAAAAGCTGTAAAAAATTAAACAAATCAGATAAACAAAAGAATTGACCAGCAGATAAATTTTCCCGACACTGCTGCGATTGATCTGAGTCAAATACAAGCCGATAATATCAATTCCGCCGCCACTGCCATGCCCCTTAAAAATCAAAGCTGTCCCAACTGCCCCTAAAAAGGCTCCTATGATCAAAGTTGTAAAAATATCTTTGACTGTCAAATTTGATGGAATAGGAATGATCGCAAAGAAAAAAGTCTGAAAAGTTAAGGTAATGATCGTCATTTTAACAAAATAGGCGGATAATTTTTTATAAGCAAACAACAGCAGTGTTCCATTTAAAATAAAATTAATGATCCCTGCAATATCAAAACTGGTCCTGTGACCTAAAACAAACCAAATACCATCCCGTACTAACTGAGAAATCCCTACAAAACCTGCACTATAAACGTGTAGTGGCAACAAAAAAATATTAATTGAAAAACAAAATATCAATGAGCCTAAACAAATAAAAACTACATCTTTAAAAGGCTGGAAAAATCTTTTAGTACTCATTAAATATATACCCGGGGCACTCTTTCATTAATTCCACCCGTGATCTCAACTGCAGTGCCGCCTGTCCAAACACCGATTTGATCAGCTGTAATTGAAGCAGATCCTTCATTGCCCAAAATAGTTACATACTCATTGTTGCCAAAATCAGCAAAATCGGATAAATCAACCATTAACATATCCATACAGATTTTTCCGATGATGCGAACTCTTTGACCATGAAATAATAAATAAACATCAGAATTATTATACAAATTACGTGGATAGCCATCAGCAAAACCCAATGATACGATTCCGATCCGCATGTCTTTTGCTGCAGTAAACGTACGGCCGTAGCCAACCGCATCGCCCAGTTGGATTTTCTTGATCAGAATGATTCTGGCCCGCCACTGCAAAACAGGTTCTAGCGACAACTGTTCCAAATCCGCCGCTGCTCCAAGCCCATACAAAGATAAACCGACACGAACCATGTCCATACTCATCTCCATCTCATGAATCGCCGCTTTACTGTTGCAGCAGTGCCGTAAACCGACTTCAACACCTCTGATCTGCAAATCCTGGCAAAGACTGTTAAATATGTCATATTGCTTCTTAGTAAAGTCCGTATCCTTTCCAGCAGATGCAAAATGTGTGTAGATTCCTGTAATTACTATTCCTTTTAAACTATAAAGCTTGAGCAAATCCTGCAATTCTTTATCCTGATAATTTTCAGTAAAAATCTGTCCCAATCTATGAAATCCAGTGTCGATTTTAATATGAAGCTTGATATTAAGACTATTTTTAAAGCAATAATGAGCCGCTTCACGGATATAATTAAAAGATAAGCCAGTAATCGTAATATCTTTTTCCTCAACTAAATCCAGGGAATCAATCGGCACATACCCAAAAACCAAAATCGGCTTTATGATCCCTCCATCCCGCAAGCTTACTGCTTCTTCCAAAGTAGCTACTGCAAACCAGTCTGTTAATGATTCTATTTTTCTGGCACAGACAACGCCTCCGTGTCCATATCCATCGGCTTTCAAAACAGATAGGAGTTGTGTATCCTGATAAAGAGACTGTCTAACTTTCCAAGTATTGCGATAAAGCTTTGCTAAATCTACTTCAGCAAAAGTGCGTAATGTACTTATTGTTTCAATATTTTCCATTTTCCCACATCTCCATTAAGTAAAGGCAGGAACACCAATTAGTTCCCACCCTTATTTTCAACAAAAAAACGTTATTGCTAAAACAAACCGATCATGACCCCGGCAGCACAAATGACGCATAGTAATAAAATAATTTTGATTGTACTTACTTTCTTGTTTAATAAATAAACACATAATAAAGTGATCAGACAAGGTAATAAATTTTTCATAATGACATCTAATAGATCCTTTTGCAAACTGATAGCCGAGCCTTTCCCCAGTTGAAATTTTGCCACAGAAGTCAAGGTCACATAGTTGGCAGTCAGTGCACCAAGAGTAACGGCCCCCAAAGTAGTGGTCAAAGTAGTGATCCATTCCAATTTACCGCTTGCAAAAATTTCCTCAATACCCTCTTTCCCAGTGGCATACGCTTTTCTAAGCAGCCAAATCGCAAAGGGCCAAACAATGGCGACCATGATCCCAATCAGCAGAAAAGGAGCAATCAAATTTCCTTTTTGCCCAAAGCTTATGGCAAAAGCAGTTACAATAGGAGCAATTGTCCCGGCTCTAACTGAATCGCCCAATCCGGCTAGGGGTCCCATCAGACCAGTCTTCAGACTATTGATATTTTCATCCGTGATGGGAGCGCCATTAGCCCGTTCTTCTTCCATAGCTAAGACGATCCCATGAATTGCTAATCCGCAATAGGGTTCGGAATTATAAAACTGCATGTGCCTTTTGCAGGCCGCCTTCATTGCTTCAGGATCATCTCCATAAAATTTTTCTAAAATCGGACTAATGGCAAAGAAAAAACCTGGTGCTTGCATGCGTTCATAGCTTTCACAAGATTCCTGGAAAAATACCCACCGCCACCAAACACGATTTAAATCCTTTCTGGAAATTGTTTTCTTTTCGGTTTTTGTACTTATTTCCATAATCGATCTAGTCCTCCACTTTCTTCATCAGTAACTCTGTGTAAAAATAAGCAATAATAATACCAAATAATGCGATCGTGATCATTGGCAGTTTAAAATAGCTGACCATCAGCAAGCCTAACAAATAAAATAAAAAAGTTGCTTTTTTATTCAGCAGCATTCTTAAGGTTAAGGCAATGCCGACAGCAGGCAGCACGCCGCCAATAACTGTAATGATCTGCAGCGGTTTTCCGGACAAGGATTGGATCACACTGGCGGCTGCATCCGACCCAAAATAAACGACCAGCATGACCGGGATTGTCATAAGCAGCATGGTAGTGATCTGCGGCCACCAGACATTTAGGGAGTTCATTTTTTTTACATTGCCTTCTTCTGCTGCCTGATCCATCATATGAACAAAAATGGAGTTTTTCGTCATATGCGTCGTTAACAAAATATTCCCCAAAAGACCGATTGGAACCGCCATGGCAACCGCTACTGCAGCACTGGCATTGCTGGCAAGAGCAAAAGCAGTCCCAACGATGCCGGCTAATGCGGCATCAGTCGGCATCGTTCCGCCAACCAGAATAACCCCGATAAATGGCAGGTTGATCGCCGAACCAATAATCAAGCCCTCTACTGGATGTCCTAAAATCAATCCTACAATAAAGCCATTAACCACTGGCTGCCGACAATAGTTGGCGATGAAAGCCGAGCCCAGCCAGGGAGTCCCGCTTTGACATAAAAAGTACAAAAAACCAATTAAAAAGGCTTGAATAATATTAATTTCCATCTTAAATTAAATTCCTTTCTCAAATTTTATTCGTCCTTCATGATGCTGACTAATCGATATATTTTGACAAATCCGTTTCCTTTTCTGTCGGCACGACCTGTACTTTGATCGACAACCCAGTACCCAGTAATTTTTTGAAAGTTTCCCGCTCACTGACTGAAGCAGCAATATTTTTAAAGAGTTTGGTCCGCTCTCCTCTTGTTCCCATTCCGCCAACATTTAGAAACGGCAAAGCGATTCCCTGATCAACTAAAGTTAAGATCACTTCTGGGAATTTCACCAAAATCAAGATTTTTTCGTCTTGTGCTTCCTCTTTTAGAAAGGACACAGCCTGCTCCTCATTAAGAACTCTCAACTTAATATGCTTAGGAACTAAGGACTTCATCATCATAACTACAAAATTATCTTTGCTCACCTCATTGTCAATGATCAAAATCTCGTTTGCCTGGCAAAATTTTACC
>JAATEZ010000054.1 GCA_015655485.1 Lactobacillales bacterium
AACTTCTGTTTCTTCCTTCATAAAAATATTATATCACTAACTTTTAGTAAGTGAAAATAATGTGCCTGTTTTTTTAAAAGTATCTTGTTTTTTTACGATGTCTTCCATCTATATCCACTCCACTGAAATTTTTAAAATGATATAATAAAAGAAAGCTTCTGCTGATTCAGCCGGCTTAATTAAATAGCGATCGTGGCTGATTTTTGTTTTCTTTTGTCCACAGAAGCACTAAAAAAGAAAGAGGTATAAACGATGGGATTTAGAGAAGACTTTTTATGGGGCGGCGCAACTGCTGCTAACCAATGTGAAGGCGGCTATGATGAGGACGGCCGCGGCTTGGCCAATGTCGATGTTGTCCCGATCGGCAAAGATCGTCTACCTATTATTTCTGGTAAAATGAAAATGTTTGACTTTGATGAAGAACACTTTTATCCGGCAAAAAAAGCGATCGATATGTACCATCATTACAAAGAAGATATCGCCTTATTTGCACAAATGGGTTTTAAAACTTATCGGCTGTCTATTGCTTGGACTCGTATCTTCCCAAATGGAGATGAAAAAGAACCCAACGAAGCAGGGTTGAAATTTTATGAAGATGTTTTTAAAGAATGCAAAAAAAATCATATTGAACCTTTAGTTACCATTACTCATTTCGACTGCCCTATGCATCTTATCAAAGAATATGGTTCTTGGCGTGATCGCAGACTTGTTGGTTTTTATGAAAATCTATGCCGAACAATTTTTACGCGTTATAAGGGACTTGTAAAATATTGGCTGACTTTTAATGAGATCAATATGATTCTACATGCTCCCTTTATGGGCGCAGGGCTGTATTTTGAAGAAGGTGAAAACGAAGACCAAGTCAAATATCAGGCAGCTCATCATGAACTGATCGCCAGCGCTATGGCTACAAAGATCGCGCATGAGATCGATCCGGAAAATCAGGTAGGCTGTATGCTGGCTGCCGGCAATTACTATCCCTATTCTTGCAATCCCGAAGATGTCTGGAAAGGACTTCAAATCGATCGGGAAAGTTATTTCTTTGTGGATGTCCAATCTCGTGGTGAATATCCAGCCTACGCTCTAAAAGATTTAGAACGCAAAGGAGTTCAAATCGAAATGGCTGATGGCGATCAAGAATTATTGAAAAAATACACAGTTGATTTTATTTCCTTTTCTTATTACTCATCACGCGTAGCCAGTACCGATCCGGCTCATAATGTTACAGAGGGAAATATTTTTGCTTCTACAAAAAACCCTTATTTAGAATCAAGCGAATGGGGTTGGCAGATCGACCCGTTAGGTTTGAGGATCACCTTGAATACACTTTATGATCGTTATCAGAAACCACTATTCATTGTAGAAAATGGCTTGGGGGCTGTGGATGTTCCTGATAAAAACGGCTACGTAGAAGATGATTACCGCATTAACTATCTCCGTGAACATATCGAGGCCATGAGAGCTGCGGTAGAGGAAGACGGAGTAGAGTTGCTCGGATACACGACTTGGGGTTGTATCGATCTCGTATCTGCCGGCAGCGGTGAAATGAAAAAGCGTTATGGGTTCATTTATGTAGACCGCGATAATGAAGGAAATGGAACACTAAAACGTTCAAAGAAAAAGTCCTTTGACTGGTATAAAAAAGTGATCGCGACCAATGGTACTGATTTAGCGTAATTTTTATCCCGCCTTAACTTCCAGCAGCTCAAAGCGGGCACTCCAAATGGTTAGGAAAAAACGACCCGGGATTCATTTCCCAAGTCGTTTTTTTTCATGCCTTTGTTCAATGGTTACCAGCCCGCTTATTAGTTGATACTCTCTGATGTATTTCATAAGAAAAATTAATTTTCATAACTTTTTAGAGTAGAATTCTAAAAAAAGTGCTATAATCTTCCTGAATCAGTATTGTGTGTGAGTCTATTTGCTACGGAGGTTTTTCAATTTAATGAAATTATTCAAAAAAAATCCTTCTCCACCTGAAGGTTCTAAAAAAGCTATTACTAAAAAAAATGAGAAAAAAAATAAACTGAGTTCTTTTATCCATACCCGCTTTGGTTTCTATGCATTGACTGTTTTTCTTTTTTGGATAAAAACCTACATCGCTTATCAAACAAAATTTTCATTAGGAACAACTGGTGCGCTGCAACAATTTATTTTATTGATCAATCCACTGGCCATCGTTCTTTTTTTGTTTGGACTCTCTTTATTGTTTAAGGGAAAAAAATCTTACATGATCCTCTTGATCACTGATAGTATTCTGACCCTCTGGCTTTTCGCAAATATCGTTTACTATCGTGAGTTCTCAGATTTCATCACCATCAGTATCATGACCAGTCTTTCAAGCGTATCTAATAATATGGGATCCAGCGCACTGAGCCTATTCCATTTTTCCGATGCGTTCGTCTTTCTCGATTTGATTTTTTTGATTTTCCTGCTCATACGAAAAAAAATAAAAATCGATACAAAAAAGATGAAATATCGTTCGGTTATTGCTCTCCTTTCTTTTTCTGTCTTGTTATTCACCTGTAACTTAAGTTTGGCCGAAGCGGACCGGCCGCAATTATTATCACGGACTTTTGATCGAAATTACATCGTAAAATATTTAGGTCTTAATTTTTTTCTGGCTTATGACGGCTATCAGACCAAACAGACAAGTGAAGTAAAAGCTCAAGCCAGTTCGTCCGACCTAACTAGTGTTTTAGACTATGTGAATCAGAATCAGACAGCAAATAATGTTGAATATTATGGAGTGGCTAAGGGTAAGAATGTTTTTGTCATCCATTTAGAGAGTTTCC
>JAATEZ010000204.1 GCA_015655485.1 Lactobacillales bacterium
ATATTCTGCCTGAATATACTTTGTTGACATAGGTACGCGGTTCCACTACCCACAGAGCTTTAGGAGTTTTTAAACTAGTGTCTACTAATTTAACTGGTATGTTGGTTTCAGTCTAGGGTGTGTAGTACACTACACAGTCTTCTCGCACAGTTACTTTCCGAGAATTGGCTCTGGTGGCTCTGGTTTTTAGTTGGACCGTCAGATCTCCATCAATGATCATCGTTTTAGCATGCATAAATCCCTTCTCATACGTCTCAATAACTGCTCCAAGTTCCAGTAATTCCGCTACAAAAGAATAAGTTCCCCAGTATACGAGCATATGATCCGGTTTATTTGGTATTTGGATGTGCACCTTTACTCCTGAAAGCAGCGCCAAACGGAGTGCCTCGTGAATGGAATCATCAGGAATATAATAAGGAGTTTGGATCAATATCTCTTTTTTAGCAATATTGATCATTTTTAAGTAAACCATTTTTATTTGCTCATGGGTCGAATCGGGTCCGCTGGTCACGATTTGAATATCTTTATCCCCAGAAGGAACGATCTTCGGAAAATATTCACGTTGATAAGTTGCTTTAGGCGTATGTTGCGAATTCCAATCCATTAAAAATCGATTTTGCAGCGAATAAACCGCCTCACCGCGAATACGCAAATGATTATCCCGCCAATAGCCGTATTTTTTTACTTTTCCTAAATATTCATCGCCCACATTGAAGCCTCCGGTATAACCAATTTCTCCATCGATCACAACGATTTTCCGGTGATTGCGATAATTCGTTCGAGGATTCAAATAAGGTAAAAACAATGGAAAAAATGTTTGGATCTCTCCGCCGGCATCCATCAGCTCCTTGAAAAAATGTTTTCCCAGTCCCACTGAACCCCACGCATCAACCAATACTTTCACCTCAACCCCGCGTTTGGCAGCAGTGGTCAAATGCTCCAGAATAGTCGTTCCCAAATGATCATTGCGGTAAATATAGTACTGCAGATGAATATGAGAAGCGGCTTCATCAATATCCTGTATCAGAGCATTAAATTTATCTGATCCGTCAATAAACAATTTTATTTCATTATCAAGGGTATATAAAGAACGATCATAAACTGTCATCATATAAATAAGCTGCTTCGCATCAACGGTTTTAGTTTTTGGAACAGGAAAAGTTCCCGCCTGAAGCTGCTTTTTTTGGTCCTGCAGTTCCTCTGACAGACCAATTTGCTCTTGCATTTTTAAACCAAAAATTTTATCTTTTGAAATTCCTCTGCCGATATAGATATAAAGCAGAAAGCCGATAATTGGAACAAAAGTAATGACCAGGATCCAAGCCCAAGTCTGAGCCGTATCTTTTTGTTCGAGAAAAATCAGAGTCAGTATCAAAAAAATATTAATAATATAAATAATAATCATATAATTATGCGCTAGAAATGCCAAAATATTTCAACCCCCTTTTTACTAGATCAAAGCAAAAATTTTTCAAATCCCTTTGCGTTTCTAGCACCCTTTATTAAAAACACAAAACAACCTTCAAAAAAATCAACTCTATTTATTGAATTATAATATAAAAATATAAAAAACAAAAGAAAGAGAAACCAGCTTGATACCGATGCTAATTTCTCTTGATAAAAATATTTTAGAATTTTAAAAACCGGCGCATAGATATGACTGAACCCAATGCTCCAATAACTACTCCGATCCCGAGCATCAATAAATTGATCTGCCACAAAAAGGAGTCCGGAGGGATCAATGAATAATTAGAACGCAATAATTCCGGATTCAGCTGCAGGTAAACCTGCGTATAACCAAATGTCATCAACAAAATCGGAACTACTGAACCCAAAATACCGATCCAGGCACCTTCAAAGAAAAAAGGTCCTCTGATAAAACTATTTCTTGCCCCAACTAGACGCATGATTTGGATCTCTCGCTGACGCGACAAAATGGTGACACGAATCGTGTTGGATATCAGGAAAATGGCTACTAGAATAAGCAAAGCAGAACCGACAAGACCCCACGTTTGAACGGCATTGGATATCGAGAAAATCTTCTCTGAGGACAAACCGCCATAATCCGCTTTGTAGACATCCGCCAGTTTACTTGCCTCTTTTTGAATGCTTTTTGTATATTGCGGTTCAGTCGCACTCACGATATATACATCATACAAGGGATTACTATCCTCTTCAAATAACTGCCAAGCACTTCCCATAGCATCTTGAATCTTCTTCAATTGTTCATCCTTGCTAGAAAAAGTGACTTTTTCAACATGATCGATCTTTTGCAGCTCATTCTTCACCTGATCTAAAGCTTCCTGCTCCGTGCCGATATTGACAAAAACAGAAACATTTACGTCTTTCTCGATATCTTCAGCTAATTTAGAAACATTCATGATGACCGCTAAAAATATCCCTACCAAAACCAGAGTCACTGTCACTGCACTCACAGAAGCTAAAGTCATCCAGCTGTTTCGCTTTAAACTTTTGATACTCTCTAACAAATGTCGGAAAAAATTTCTAATCATCGTACCCGTATTCTCCCTCCATTTGGTCGCGGATTATGCGTCCATTTTCAATCGCTAAAACTCTATGACGGATCGTATCGACGATTGTACTATTATGAGTCGCCATCACGACAGTTGTCCCTTGAGCGTTGATCCGGTCGAGCAGCTTCATAATTTCCCATGAATTATCCGGATCAAGATTTCCTGTCGGTTCATCCGCTATTAAAACTTGCGGCGTGTTAACGATCGCTCTGGCAATAGCTACCCGCTGCTGCTCACCGCCGGATAACTCATCCGGGAAAACACGAACTTTATGTTTAAGTCCGACCAAGTCTAAAACTTCCATCACCCGGCGTTTGACTTCACGCGGTCTTTTTCCAATAACCTGCATAGCATAAGCGACATTTTCATAAATCGTTTTCTTTGGCAATAATTTATAATCTTGAAAAACGATCCCTATCGACCGACGCAAAAAGGGAACATTACGATTCTTGATTTTTAATAAGTCGTATCCGCAGACATTTAACGAGCCCTTGGTTGCTTTCTCTTCACGATACATCAGTTTGATAAATGTTGATTTGCCGGCACCGCTTGGGCCGACAACATAAACAAATTCTCCCTGATTGATATTTACCGAAATATTGCGTATGGCGGTCGTTCCATTAGAATATTTCTTGGTGACATCTTTCATTTCAATCATAGCGATCTCCCTAACTTTATTCCTTTGTTCTCAGCCTGCACATATTATAGCATTAGTTTATTTCATTGTTCTTTCGTACTATTACATTTATATTTCATTTTAACTTGATAATGGAGTTAATTCAATTCATTTTCAATTTTAAGTAAGCATCAATGAACCCATCAAGATCTCCATCCATTACTGCTTGAACATTTCCCGTTTCAAAATTGGTTCGATGATCTTTTACCATTGAATACGGATGAAAAACATAGGATCTGATTTGTGATCCCCAGCCGATTTCCAGCTGCTCTCCCCGCAGACTGGCAGCCTCTTGTGCTTTTTTATCCAATTCCAGCTGATAAAGTTTTGCTTTCAGCATCCCCATGGCTTGTTCACGGTTCTTCAGCTGTGATCGCTGCGCCTGGCTGGCCGCAACAGTACCGGTTGGTAAATGAGTGATCCGTACAGCCGACTCTGTTTTATTGATATGCTGCCCGCCTGCCCCGCTGGCACGATAAGTATCGATCTTTAAGTCATCTGTATTGACGTCTACTTTTATAGAATCATCTAATTCAGGCATAATATCTACAGAACAAAAAGAAGTATGCCGTCTATTGGCGGAATCAAAAGGAGAGATCCGAACTAGTCTGTGGACTCCTTTTTCAGACCTCAAATAGCCATAAGCATTGTGGCCCTTTATAAGCAGAGTCACACTCTTGATCCCAGCCTCATCTCCCATTTGGTAGTCAAGAGTCTCGACCGTATATCCATGCTGCTCACTCCAACGAGTATACATGCGTAAAAGCATACTGCCCCAATCCTGGGATTCTGTCCCGCCGGCACCAGGATGCAGCTCAAGGATCACATTATTTGCATCGTACGGTTCATTTAACAGCTGAGCTAATTCATAGCTTTTCAATTTTTTTTGTAAGCTGCCCATTCTAAGTTCCAGCTCATCCTGCAGATCAAGATCATAATCTTCTTGCTGCATCTCTAACAAAACCTCTAACTCCTGCTGCTCTTCATCCAATTGATTAAATTGTTGAAATTTTTCTTTTAATAGATTCGTTTCATTGATTATTTTTTGAG
>JAATEZ010000299.1 GCA_015655485.1 Lactobacillales bacterium
AGCGGTAACGAAACATGTCTGATCACACTGCTTAGAATCGCTGCTCGCTACAATTATCTTTACGAGATCGAAGCAGCTTACGGTCTCAATCTGCGCGCTTTATTTTCGTTTGCCAGCAATACTTATTTTTCAAACCCCCAATTTACTCCCCCGGCCAGAAAAAAAAATGATCCTTATTGGTATGAAGATGTAAATATTTTAGAAAAAGTTCATCAAGCATTAGCAATTATTCAGTTCAAGTTAGAGGGACAGATCATTCAGCGACGCCCGGATTTTCACATGTCTGATCGTTTATTACTGGATAAAATCGATTTTCAGAAAAATCAAATTTTCTTGCATGATCACTGGCACCCTCTAAGCCATACCTGTTTTCAAACGATCAATGTTCAGCATCCCTATCAGCTGACTGACGAAGAATCTGTTATCGTAGCCACTATCCGGCGGTCTTTTCAAAACTCTGAGCGTTTAAAAAAACAAATGAACTTCTTATTAAAAAAAGGGAGTATGTATCTCATCTATAATAAACAGCTCTTGTTTCATGGCTGCATCCCTTTAACAGATGAAGGACATTTGCTATCTTGCAACATTCAGGGAAAAGGATATCGAGGAAAGGAACTGCTTGAACAATTTGAATGGCACATTCGGCAAAGTGCACTTGATTTAGAAAAACTAAACGATTTTTCTACAGATTTTGTCTGGTATGCATGGACAGGGGAAAAATCACCCCTATTCGGAAAGAAAAAAATGACTACTTTCGAACGCTATTTTATAGAAGATCCTCAATTTTATTCTGAAGAAAAAAATCCTTACTACCAACTTCGAGAACATAATTTTATTTGTGCAAAAATTTTACAAGATTTCGGTTTGGATACAGCCAGCTCTCATATCATCAACGGCCACACACCTATCAAGATCAAACGTGGGGAAAACCCAATAAAAGCAGAGGGTCTGCTTTTTGTTATTGATGGCGGTCTTTCAAAAGCCTATCAAAAAGCGACCGGCAGCAGCGGCTATACGTTATTATATAATTCGTACGGGTTCCAGTTAGTCAGCCACCCGACCTATGACTCTGTTGACAAACTTTTTGAACACAAAAAAGAAAATATCTCCCTTAAAAAAGTGGTGGAAAAAGAACAAGAACGGATACCTATCCGAGAAACAACCATAGGGACAGAATTACAAGCTGAAGTCGCCGCCTTAAATGAACTCTTAAAACAGTTTTGAAATTGAGATTTTTTTTATGGATCCAAGTAAATATAATAAGCAATCGAGGTAAACTCTGGCCGAACGATATCCGTTAACCTATTGAAATTGATTGATACTTTTTCCTAATCATTATTGCTGATCGTTCCAGAGATCATTAGACAACAGATCTACACTTCCATTGATTATCTTTTCGAAAAAGCCAGAACTTGCCAGAGCTCAGGACACATTTTTACGCAGAAAATTTATGGAGGGATCTAAAATGGACTATTTTATCTTTAAATACCCATTTTTCTTCTGATCTCTTACTCAAATGTATTCTGCCGGTTTATCAGACTTTTATACGGTCCCTGTTTCTCCGTTTCACAAATATTTTTTTAATCAAATCGCTGAGAAACAGCTGCCGCAGTTTCTTGCAGAATAGACAATTTTGGAAACTCAAGGGCAAACAGAGGCTAAAGACACAACCCAATAGTTAGAATGGACGAAAATAATAATAACTAAAAATAGAGCCGTTCATGCATGCATGAACGGCTCTATTTTTTAATGGGTCTCATTCTGTCTTGAATTAACAGGACAGTTGCAATCAGAACAGTTGCAGCCTCCGGCACCTTTTTTCAACAACTTGCTGTATACAATATAGCCGGCTGTTCCAAAAATTAGTCCGCCTAAAATAATCGTTGACATATATTTTCCTCTCTTTTCCTTTAAATTGCGCTAGGCACACCAGCCATATCTAATTTCTTTCGCGGCTTACGCACCAGCGCATAAATGATGCCTCCAATAACTCCGATGGCCAGAAACTGACCAAGACCAAAATTATTATTTTCAAAAAACCAGCTCCCCAGCTGATAAACAACAAAACTAACTAAATACGCTAGACCACATTGATAGCCAATAGCGATCCCAGTCCATTTCCAAGTGATCATCTCCCGGTGTATCGCCCCAATCGCAGCAAAACACGGTGCGCATAAAAGATTGAATATAAGAAAAGAATAACCAGAAACCGAGGTAAAAGCAACTTGTAACATCGGCCAAACTTCATGACCATTTTCGGAAACTTCAGCCATTCCGCCATACAAGATCCCAAAGGTGCCAACTACATTTTCTTTAGCGATCAGTCCTGTGACCGTTGCTACAGTAGCTCGCCAATTTCCCCAGCCTAACGGCGCAAACAGCGGAGCGACCACATTGCCTATTGCAGCTAAAATACTGACATCCTCTGCCACTGGTTTCAGCTGGAAATTATAAGAAGACATGAACCAAATCAAAATACAAGCAACAAAAATAATCGTTCCTGCTTTCTTCACAAATGCCACTGACCGGTTCCAGGTTTGCTGTAAAACTCCTCTAGCCCGAGGCATATGGTAAGCCGGTAATTCCATGATAAATGGTGCCGGATCTCCAGAAAATAAAGCCGTTTTTTTCAACATGATCCCTGACAACACAATAGCCGCGATCCCGATAAAATAAGCTGAAGGAGCGACCCAGCTGCTTGTCGGAAAAAAAGCCCCGGCAATCAAAGCAATAATGGGCAGCTTGGCTGAGCAGGGCATAAACGTTGTCACCATAACTGTCATTCGTCGGTCTTTTTCATTCTCGATCGTTCGTGTCGCCATTACAGCGGGCACTCCGCAGCCGGTAGCGATCAACATAGGAATAAAAGATTTGCCTGATAAACCAAATTTGCGGAAAAAACGATCCATGACAAAAGCGATTCTCGCCATATAACCGCAATCTTCAAGTACGGCTAAGCAGAAAAATAAGGTAGCAATTTGCGGTAAAAAGCCAAGAACTGCTCCGACACCAGCAATGATCCCATCTAAAACCAGAGCCTGCATCCAACCTGCTATATGAAGCGAGACCATTGCTCCAGTCGCAGCATTCGGGATGATAGTTCCAAACAATGTATCATTGATCCAGTCAGTTCCCATCGTTCCGATCGTCTGAATAGAAATATAATAGACCAGCCACATGACAAAGGCAAAAACAGGAATAGCTAAGATTCGATTAGTCACTATCCGATCGATTTTATCACTCCATGTAAGTTTAAATGAATCTTTCTTCGTCGAGCACAATTCAACCAGTTTGACTATAAATTCATATCGCTCATTGATCAAAATACTTTCACTATCATCCGCAAATATTTTCTCACTGATTTGAATGATTTCTTCAATTTCTTTTTGGATCTCTTCTGAAAAAGATAATTCCGCTTGAACTCTTGTATCTCTTTCAAACAGTTTGATGGCATACCAGCGTGTTTGACGGCTGGAAATAGTAGAAGGTAAAAAATCTTCTATCTCGCTCAGAGCCGATTCTAACTTTCGATCATAACTTGGGAAGGTTGGCGAAAAAGTCTTGTCCTTAGCCCATTTTTCTGCTTTTTCTGCAGCTGCTTCCACGCCGTCTCCTTTTACTGCACTAGTGCAAACAACAGGTGTTCCCAATCCGTAAGCCAATTTCTCTTCATTTACACGATTACCCATTTTTTTTACGACATCCATCATATTTAAATCTACCACTACCGGGATCCCTGTCTCCAATAATTGTGTCGTCAAATATAAATTACGTTCCAAATTAGATGCGTCTACTACATTCAAAATGACTTCCGGTTGCTGATGCAATAAATAATCACGCGCGACAATTTCTTCTGGTGTATAGGGTGAAAGCGAGTAGATGCCTGGCAGATCCTGAATTTTCACTTTTTTATTTTTACGCCAAGTTCCCTCTTTTTTTTCAACAGTGACCCCGGGCCAATTCCCAACATATTGACTCGTTCCGGTCAATTCATTAAAAATACTTGTCTTGCCGCTGTTTGGGTTCCCTGCTAAAGCAATACTGATTTCCTTCATTTTCTCTACTCCTTTACCGATTCGACTAAAACCATGCTGGCTTCAGCTTTACGGAGCGTTAGTTCATATCCGCGAATATTTATTTCTATCGGGTCTCCCAGCGGAGCTACTTTTCGTACAAAAACCGATACTCCTTTTGTTAATCCCATATCCATCAGGCGCCGCTTGACGCCGCCTTTTCCAATGATCGCTACTACTTTACTGTATTCCCCCACACTCAGCTCATCTAAAGAAATAGCTGCAGATTCAACCGGAACACTATACTCACTCACAATAACATTATCACTGACCACTTTGTCTACAGCTATTCTGCTGTCATGGATCAAAATAATCACATTCCCGCCACTATGAGATACAACCTTTATCTCTGTTCCGCGAACCAGCCCCAAGTCTAGTAAATGCTTTTCCACTGAAGTTCTTTCTGCGTCTTTCCCACTGGCAAATCCAACAAAAATATAGTTTTTTTCTAATTCTGCTTCTATTAAAGGGATCATCTTTCTGCTCCTTAGTCCTAATCTCTATGTTCTGATTTATTACTCACTAAATATTGAATGAATCAAAAACTATGTAAAAAGATACACAAGCAATTTTTTAATTGCAACAGATAATCATTCTCATTTAAGGTTACTCTCCTTTAAAAGATCTGTCAATCACTTTTCATAAGAAAAAATAAAAATTCTGCGGTATTTTGCCAGGTCTAGACATGTTGAAAAAAAATATTTTAAAAATTGCTTATTTCACGATTCCTTTATTTAAAAACAATGGAATTTCATCTTTTGAGTCAAAGGTAGCTTCTTCGGAAAAAGATAAAACTATCCAGAAAATAGGAGAAGCTTTTTTCGGATATTCTTATCATTTGCTTGTAGCTGAATATTTTTTGATTCAACCTCACGATAGACTTGTATTTTTTTTTGCAAAATTTCTTTATTTTCTTCAAAAAGAAGAACGGAAAATTTTTTATTGATTTTGAGTTAAATCAAAATCAATAAAATCTTGATATAACGCTTTTGTGAAAAAAATCACCTACAAATTATTGTATGTAATAGAATTTCAAACACAATATGTAGTGTTTTTATGTTGACTTTTTCTACCAATTGTTTATACTAATAACATACTACTAGAAAAAGTTTGGAGGAACCATCATGAAAAATATTACTATATATACGAAAGACAACTGTCCGCAATGTAAAATGACCAAGCGTTTTTTGTCGGAAAAAAACGTGGCTTTCGAAGAAAGAAATATTGATAATGAACCACAATATATAGATTGGCTAAAAAATCAAGGGTTTCGGAGTGTACCTGTAGTTACTGATCAAGAAGAAAACTTGACTATTGTTGGATTTCGCCCTGACCAATTGAGAACTTTGGCCGTTTAATATGAAAATCGTTTATTTTTCGGTAACCGGACAAACTAGACGCTTTGTAAAAAAATTGGCATTACCGGCTTATGAGATCCAACCGACAAATCCGTTTGTAGAGATCCATGAACCTTACCTATTGATCGTTCCTACTTATGATGTTGAAATCACAGAGGTAGTGAACGATTTTATTGAGTATAAAAACAACCGACAACATTTATTTGGAGTTGCCGGCGGCGGAAATCGTAATTTTGCAGATTTATTCATTTACACAGCGAAAGATATCTCCCGTGATTATCAAGTTCCGCTTATATTTGCGTTTGAATTCAGCGGCACAAATGAAGATGTTGAAAATTTTAAGAAAGTAGTGAGCGATTTTGACCTTAAAAAACTTACCTGAAGTCAGCTATTTCAAGCTGAACAACGAAATAAACCGGCCTGTCAATGATCAGATCCCTTTACACAAAGACAAAGAGGCATTGAAGGCTTTTTTTGTCGAAAATGTCGAACCAAATACAATGAAATTCTCCACAACTATCGAAAAAATCCAATATTTACTTGAAAAAAATTATCTAGAAGAAGATTTTATAAAGAAGTACTCCATAGATTTTATCGCTTCTTTGTACACTTATTTGGAACAGCAAAACTTTGAATTCAAATCTTTTATGGCTGCATATAAATTCTATACTCAATATGCCTTAAAAAACAATGAAGGAACTGCTTACTTAGAAAGTTATGAGGATCGAGTTGCTTTTAATGCACTTTACTTTGCCAATGGTGATGAAGCTCTGGCAATGGCTCTAGCAGACGAAATGATCCATCAACGTTATCAGCCAGCGACCCCTTCTTTTTTAAATGCTGGACGCAAACGTCGTGGTGAACTTGTCTCCTGTTTTTTATTACAGGTAACGGATGATATGAACAGCATTGGCCGTTCTATCAACAGTGCCTTACAACTTTCTCGTATCGGCGGCGGCGTTGGCATCACTCTTTCAAACTTGCGTGAAGCAGGAGCGCCTATCAAAGGCTATGATGGAGCTGCCAGCGGCGTTGTCCCTGTTATGAAATTATTTGAAGATAGTTTCAGCTATAGTAATCAACTTGGTCAACGACAAGGAGCCGGCGTTGTTTACTTGAATGTTTTTCATCCTGATATCATCAATTTTCTTTCTGCAAAAAAAGAAAATGCGGATGAAAAAATTCGAGTCAAAACTCTTTCGCTTGGAGTTATCGTGCCAGATAAGTTTTATGAACTGGCCCGTAAAAATGAAGGGATGTATTTGTTCAGTCCTTACAGTGTCGAACGGGTTTATGGTGTACCTTTTTCCTATGTTGATATCACGGCTGAGTATGACAACCTGGTTAAAAATCCGGCTATCCGAAAAACAAGGATCAAAGCTCGGGATTTGGAGAATGAAATTAGTAAACTGCAACAAGAATCCGGTTATCCTTACATTATTAATGTGGATACCGCTAATCGTCAGAATCCCATCAATGGGAAAATTATTATGAGTAATCTCTGCTCAGAAATTTTACAAGTACAAAAACCTTCTGCGATCAATGATCGCCAGGAATATGAAATACTTGGTACTGATATCAGCTGCAACTTAGGTTCGACAAATATCGTTAATCTGATGGAGAGTCCTGATTTCGGCAAATCTGTCCGAACAATGACACGTGCCTTGACCTTCGTCACCGACGCTTCTAACATTGATGTCGTCCCTTCCATTCAACATGGAAATCAACAAAATCATACAATCGGATTAGGGGCCATGGGATTGCATACTTTCTTTGCAAAACACAAAATGGACTATGGTTCTAAAGAATCTCTAGATTTTACTAATATTTATTTTTTACTTTTAAATTACTGGACCTTAGTAGAAAGCAACGCTCTTGCTAAAGAACGCGGCGAGGTTTTTCATGATTTCGCAAAATCCGCTTATGCGGATGGCAGTTACTTCGATAAATACATTGAAAATGACTTTTTACCAAAATCTGAAAAAGTAAAGAATATTTTCAAAAATATTTTTGTTCCGAAAAAAGAAGACTGGATCAGTTTGCGCGAAAGTATTAAAGAATATGGATTATATCATCAAAATCGTTTAGCTGTTGCTCCAAATGGTTCGATTTCTTATATCAACGATACCAGCGCCAGCATTCATCCTATTACTAGAATGATCGAAGAGCGACAGGAAAAGAAGATTGGCAAAATTTATTATCCCGCTCCTTTATTGTCCAATGATACTTTGCCTTTCTATACTTCCGCTTATGATATGGATATGCGCAAAGTTATCGATGTGTACGCGACAGCTCAACAGCACGTAGACCAGGGGATGAGTTTAACACTATTTTTACGCTCAGATATTCCTGACGGTCTATACGAATGGAAAAAGGAAAGTAAACAATCGACTCGTGATTTAAATATTTTACGTCACTACGCTTTCCATAAGGGCATCAAATCCATCTATTACGTGCGAACCTTTACGGATGATGCGGAAGAGATTGGAAGCAATGCTTGTGAAAGCTGCGTTATTTAGGAGGAAAAAAAATGAGCGAAACTTACTATGAAGCGATCAATTGGAATGCCGTGGAAGACATGATCGATAAATCTACTTGGGAAAAATTGACCGAACAATTTTGGCTGGATACGCGTATCCCACTATCTAATGATTTAGGCGATTGGCGCGGTTTGACAGAGTTGGAGAAAAGGACTGTCGGCTTAGTTTTTGGCGGACTGACTCTACTTGATACCGTTCAGTCAGAAAGTGGGATCGAAGCTATCCGCCACGATATACGTACCCCTCATGAAGAAGCTGTCTTGAATAATATTCAATTTATGGAATCTGTCCATGCCAAAAGCTATTCTTCTATATTCAGCACTTTAAATACAAAGACTGAGATCGACGAAATTTTTGAATGGACCAATACCAATGAACACCTTCAAAAAAAAGCGAAAATCATTAATGAAATTTATAAAGCTGACGATCCGTTGAAAAAAAAGGTTGCTAGCGTTTTTCTAGAAACCTTCCTTTTCTATTCTGGTTTTTATACCCCACTGTATTACCTTGGTAATAATAAACTCGCTAATGTGGCTGAAATCATTAAACTGATCATTCGTGATGAATCTGTTCATGGGACTTACATTGGTTACAAATTCCAGCTTGGTTTCAACAAACTTTCTGATGATGAACAAAAAGATTTAAAAGACTGGATGTATGATCTTTTATTTGAATTGTATGAAAATGAAGAAAAATACACAGAACTGCTTTATGATGAATTAGGTTGGACCGAAGAAGTGAAAGTTTTCTTGCGCTATAACGCAAACAAAGCTCTAATGAATTTAGGGATGGATCCATTATTTCCTGATACGGCTAATGATGTCAACCCCATCGTAATGAATGGCATTTCGACAGGCACGAGCAATCATGACTTTTTCTCTCAAGTCGGAAATGGTTATCTCTTGGGGAATGTAGAAGCCATGGAAGATGACGATTATCTTTTTGGTTTAGAAGATCAATCGTAGTCATTAAAACCAAAAAAGTTTTTTGCAGAACCAGTTTTCGAAAGATCATTAATGACTTTAGAGAAGATGTCGTGTTAAAAGTGTTCATCTTATTTCCGGAGAAGTTGTCCTTGATCCACCGTTTATTCGCATTTAGGGCCGGTCCATTAATTAGTTTTAATTAATGGACCGGCCTCTTCTTTGCTGTCAAATTTTTCAAATAAATAATTTAAGTCTTTATTAAAAAATGTGTATAATAAAGAAAGATCATAAAAACTGTTTCTAAGGAGATCCAATGACATCTGAACTCATTTTTAAATTTCTTTTGGGATTATTTTGCAGCGGCATCATCGCTTTATCCGCTCACAAAAAGCAACTTTTGACTGCCAGCGGTGCTTATGCCATGATCTTTATTGGAACAAGTACCTGCCTATTAGAAACTTGGCCGACCTGGGGATTGATGATCCTTTTTTTTGCCAGCTCTGCCTTCATTCATTTTGGGAAAAAAATATTTAATTTATCATCTCAGAATGACCTTTTGGCAAAAGGTGAAAAAAGAGACGCTCAACAAGTTCTTGCAAATAGTCTTCCAGCTATCCTGAGTTTAACTCTTTATTTTTTTTCACAAAAAGAATTATTTTTAGTAGGCTATGCGAGTGCGATCGCTGGAGCTACTGCAGACACCTGGGGATCTGAAATCGGCGTATTATCTGACAAAGAGCCCCGTTCCATTCTAACACTAAAAACAATTTCCAAAGGACTATCCGGCGGAGTGAGCCTGCTTGGAAGCAGTGCCTCCTTAGCCGGCTCACTATTGATTGCCATAGCTTTTTATACAACTTTTTTTGTAAAAAATTATTGGTCTTTTTTTCCATTAAAATTTCTTTGGATCATATTCATCAGCGGCTTCTTCTGGGTGACAAACGACCTTGTCAATCTATTGAGCGGTTTTATCGGTTTAGTTCTAAGCTTTGCTCTATTCTCAATTTTGTAGATAATTTCCTGTACAAATTTTGTTTTTCTTTCATATTCCCAACTTAACTGCTATGTAAGTAAAGACATGATTCTGCGGCAAAAAATGAGAGCCTGTCAGAATTTTGAATTCTGACAAGCCCTCATTTTTCGCTTAATTTTGATTACTTCACTTCTACAGTTGCGCCAACTTCTTCAAGTTTAGCTTTTAATTCTTCTGCATCTTCTTTAGAAATGCCTTCTTTGACTGGTCCTGGAGCACCGTCAACGACTGCTTTTGCTTCTTTAAGACCCAAACCAGTAGCTTCACGAACAGCTTTGATGACTTTCACTTTTTGATCTCCAACAACCGTTAATTCTACAGTAAATTCTGTTTGTTCTTCAACAGCGGCTGCAGGACCTGCTGCTGCTGCAACAGGAGCGGCTGCAGATACACCAAATTCTTCTTCGATAGCTTTTACTAAATCGTTTAATTCTAAAATTGTTGATTCTTTTAAATCAGCAATGATTTGTTCAATATTTAATGCCATTTTAATTTCCTCCATTATGTTTTATTAGTAATTTTTTGAGCAAGCTGTATTTAAGCAACTTCTTCTTTTGTTTCTGCCACTGCATTGATTGCATAAGCCACATTCCGAACTGGAGCCTGTAATACAGATAGTAACATAGATAATAGCCCTTCGCGGCTTGGAAGTGCTGCTAAAGCTTCGATTTCTGCTACTGAAGAAACGGATCCTTCAATGATGCCGCCTTTGATTTCTAACTTTTCTGCAGTTTTTGCAAAATCATTAATGATTTTTGCTGGCGCGATCACATCTTCATTACTGAAGGCGACTGCTGTAGGTCCCAAAAACACACTATCCAAGCCATCTAAGCCTGCTTTTTTAGCGGCACGAGAAAGAATAGAGTTTTTGATGACTTTCATTTCAACCCCTGCTTCACGCAATTGTTTACGCAACTCAGTGACTTGTTCAACAGTCAAGCCACGATAATCCACGATCACAACTGATGCTGCTGATGTAAATTTTTCTGAAACCTTATCAACGATTGCTGCTTTTTTAGCGATTGCTGCTTCACTCATTTTTTTCACCTCCTGAATAATTGATGGTGGAATTTTTTCAATAAAAAAACTCCATGCCACCGTAGACATAGAGGGACTATTGATTAGTTACACTCAATATTGTCCTCGGTAGGAGTTTAAGACTTGAAGCCACCTACTGTCTTCGGTACCTATAAAATTCTTGACCTAGACAACTCTATCACAGATATGTTGTCTAGGCAAGCTTTTTTTGCTTTAAAATGAAGACTGTTCTACTTTGATACCAGGTCCAAAAGTAGTTGTCACTGTAATATTCTTAACATATTGCCCTTTAGCAGTAGCAGGTTTTACTCTCAAAATCGTATCATTGATCGTCCGGAAATTTTCTAATAACTTAATATCTTCAAAAGAAACTTTGCCGATTGGAACATGAACATTTCCCGCTTTATCTACACGATAAGTCACTTTACCAGCTTTGACTTCTTCCACAGCTTTCGTCACATCCATCGTAACAGTTCCAGTCTTAGGATTTGGCATCAGACCTTTTGGCCCCAAAACTCGGCCAAGACGTCCCACTTCAGCCATCATGTCCGGAGTCGCTACTACAACATCAAACCCAAACCAACCGCCCTGAATTTTTTGGACCATATCTGAATCACCAACAAAGTCTGCACCGGCTGCTTCAGCTTCCTTAGCTTTTTCGCCTTTAGCAAAAACTAAAACAGTCTGCGTTTTACCTGTTCCGTTAGGCAAAACTACTGCTCCACGAATTTGTTGATCTGCTTTCTTAGGGTCTACGCTTAAACGGTAGGCAACTTCCACTGTAGCATCAAATTTTGCAATATTAGTTTCTTTAGCTAAAGCAATTGCTTCCACTACTGGATAATTTTTTGTAACATCAACTTTTTTTAATGCATCCTGCATTTTTTTGCTTTTTTTCGCCATTATGTGTTTCCTCCTTGATTGTGGTTATAACGGTTGAACCTCCCACGTGATTCATATTTTTCAACATGAAGCCGACTGAGAAGCTATTGTTGAGCGGTCACAGCTTTATTTCGAGACTGTGATCCCCATGCTTCGTGCAGTTCCCTCTACCATGCGCACAGCTGCTTCAACATCTGCTGCGTTTAGGTCTTCCATTTTCGTCGTTGCAATTTCTTTTACTTGATCCAGTGTCACTGTAGCCACTTTTTTCTTATTTGGTTCGCCGGAACCTTTTTCAACATTAGCCGCTTTCTTTAATAATACAGCAGCGGGTGGTGTTTTGGTCACAAAAGTAAATGAACGATCTTCATATACAGAAATAACTACTGGTATGATCAGTCCTGCTTGTTCTGCCGTACGCGCATTAAATTCCTTACAGAATCCCATAATGTTTACGCCGGCTTGTCCTAATGCTGGTCCTACTGGTGGAGCTGGATTTGCTTTTCCTGCAGGGATCTGCAGCTTCACTAATTTTTCTACTTTCTTTGCCACGAGACATACCTCCTTAAGTCCGTGATGTGGTTGAATGGAGCTGAATATTTCTCCTCCCACGTTAAAAACTCACCTATGTGTTTTCTTTTTAACAACTTGATTCGCTAAAAATCCAATCACACACCTAAATAGTATAGCTTGTTTCAGAAAAGAAAGCAATCCTTGAACACGAAAAAAAGCGTGAGTCAATATTTTAAGCAACCATTTTATTCTAAATCAACTCTGCTTTTCTCTTGTTCTGAAATTTTAACGTTCTTTTCTGTGAGCAAGCTATTCCTAAATCTTGTCGACCTGCTCAAAATCTAATTCGGTGCTAGTTTCACGACCAAACATATCAATATTGACTTTCAATTTTTGTCGTTCACCATCTACTTCTGTCACTTCTCCAGTTAATCCGGAGAAAGCTCCCTCAATGATTGTCACTATTTCGCCTATCTCTACATCCAATTCTTTATGACGC
>JAATEZ010000337.1 GCA_015655485.1 Lactobacillales bacterium
CAGATTTTCATACAAAATCTGTAAATCATGTCACACCGATTTTGTAAGTCATTTCATTCTCGGTCAAAACGAGAAAAAATTAATGAAAATTTTTTTACCGTTGACTAAAGAGCATATATGTGTCTATTGGGATCAAACATCAGCTAAATGTGTTTTTCAAAATATTGAGAAAAACGCAAAGCAATTTATAAATCATAAAATTAACCATTGAACGATAAGATATCTCGGACCAGACTTGATTTATTGGTTTTATAGCAAGGAATGCACAAAACCAATTCATTCATATGAGAAAATTAAATAAAAATAAAAAAAATCATGTTTTCGTATTGAAGTAAATTTCAAACTCAGCATATTCCATAGAATGACGCCAACTTTTAAAAAAAATAGTTACATGTTGACCATATAGCTGGCAGGACTATAGGCGATGTGAATGGCGTGAATGACGTGACGTTTTCTATAACCTAGAAAATAATATTTTTTTGGATTCAGATCATTCAGTTCAAAATGGAATAATTTTTAATTTTTGTGGAGGCAGGAATTGCTTTTAAAGTCGATTTTTCTAAATCGCAAATCTAATATTGGATATGTTTTTGCATTCGTATATACCGCAGGTAATTGTTTTCGATGTGAAATGATACTCGTAATTCAGTGACTAGAAACACCCAATAACAATAGGAACAATGAGACAAACTATGGCATCACGTGCTGCAAACGATATGTCGCAATATGTAAGGATATACACATCCTGTCGTGATCATCCCAACTTTATTTTGTAATTTTTTACTTTCGCAATATGTAAGGATATACACATCCTCTCGTGATCATCGTAACTTCATTTTAGAATTTTTACTTTTGCCAAGAGTGTTCACTTGAATAAAGAAGTTTATTGTTACAGTTTCTTTGTAAATTTATTTGTTGATGAAAGAACGGACAGAAAAAGGGACAATAACCTAAACATGATTGTCCTCGTCGTCATGGCCCCATTCAGATGCGTCGTGATCATAGCAACAAGATTCCTCATCAAAATCGTCTTCACATTCACTCACTGGATCAGCTTTGAGTTTCGTTCGATCCCCTATTATCGTCTTCAAAAACTCCAACCGACACATTTTTCTCCACTCATTCCCAAAATGTTTACTCAACAGATTGTCAACATCTACAATTTTAGCCGATTTTATTGGAATACCTGCTTTCATTCTTTGTGGTTTCATGTCAGAAGCTTTTCGTCCTTTCTTGATAACACTTGCTGCAGTGCCATTATTAACAACATAGGATGTTTCCCCGCGGACCAGTATCTCATTTTCGAATTTGGTGAAGGTAAAACGTTTGGTCGGATTGAAATGGAAGTGCCAATTCCCAGGCGGTTTGAAAAAAGCACCCACTTCAGTTTTGAAGTCATATACAGGACATTCGTCAGATCCCACTTCGACAATGGTGCCAAATTTATCATAAATCTCATAATATTCAGCTGGAGAAACCAACGATTCTTTTGCTTTGACCGTTTTTTCAATTTGAGCGAATACTCGATCTGGGGGAAGAAAGGAATGACCTACAACTGGAAAAATTACTTCGATGCTTTTGATATTTATTGGAGCCTTTGTGGCTAGCCAATGTGAACACATTCCCATTAATATTGAATTCTTATTTTGTCCACCGCATCCGTCAGCGACCAAACGTATACATTCAATGTTATCCAGGTTCATGTTGCAAAGGCGATGAAAAATTATTGAAGCGATTTCATTGGAACCCTTCGGCCGATCATACTCTCCCCAAACATACAAAAACACGTTCTCTTTTGTTAACTTTGCTTTGGAAGAACCCAAAACGACTCCGCAATTATACAATGAAAGCTGTCGACTGAAATAGGCAGCTTGATCTGAAAGTTTGGGCAATGACATATTCTTTTGGCAGTCGAAGCATATCGTTATCATATTCGGTCTATCTTCTTTCAACAGTTTATAAAACGCTTTCGCTCGACGTTTATGTACAGTGTTTCGTACCATCAGTGCTTGTTTCTTCGTGGGATCTTTTTCGAATTTGATTGTTTCCTTATACATTTTGCATTTAGAGCAGATGTCAGTCGCAGGTCTTTTGAATCCAATGTTGAACTTGGTATTGAAAACGTAACGAAAATAGCTTTGTTTGACTTGAAGTTCGTCGTCTTTAATTTGATCGCAATACATCAGGTACATCTTGTTAATAGAAAGTTCGCTCGGTAAATATTGACGCCTAGTTCTTCCACGGCAGTAATGCACCTCGATCGTTTGAAATTTCTTAATAAAAGACATCACAGAGTTTTGTTTGGCCAAAAATTTCTTTGACTTCCGATCACCACCACGTCGCTCAATAGGAGGGCCTCCACTTTCTAGATGACGTTTGCACACTCGCTGGACTCGATCTCTTCCGATGTTAAGAAATCCGCAAAATGCTTTCTGGCAAACTTTAGCCAATTTGCCACTCCGTGTTCTGATCCTGTAGCTTATTGAAATTCCTTTCCGATGTCCGTTTTGAGGATGGCGGTCAATACGTTTTGGAGTGGATACGTCGCAATATGTAAGGATATAGGCATCCAGTGATG
>JAATEZ010000288.1 GCA_015655485.1 Lactobacillales bacterium
AAGTTTCTTGAGGCGTCTTAGCCTGTGAGCAATAACGAAAGGAAAATCTTAACGATGGGTGATCTTCGTGGATTTTTTCTTGAGCGATTGCCGATCTAAAAAGTTCTCTAAACGCAAGTGAGGAAAAGTAATTTCGTTTAAATTTTGCAACTTTTTCTATAATTCACGAGAAAGTGCCCTGTGGTTGCCAGTCAAGGAGCCAGATCATTTTGTGAAAAGAGATCTCGGCAGTTGAAAAATCTTTTTTTGCAAACGCTTTTAGTAAAGCCTAAGCAAAATATATGTTTCTGTAAATTTAAGAAGTATAATTTGCAAAAAAATATATAAATGGGTATATTTTAATTAGAAGCATGTTAGTTGTTGAAAATGAAGTGGAGGATGATCCTTCCTGTGTTATTGGAGATATTGGTTGTCTGAGGGTGAACACGTGTTTTGTTCATCACAAGTGAATAGTAAAACGCAGCATTTTGTTAAAAAAAAGTGATGAGGAGGAATGGAAGATGTCCGTAGATCTTAAAGCGCAAGAACAGTTTCTAAAGTTTTTACTCCAAGATGTTTCAGAGGAAAATGCAGCGAAAGCAAAAGAGGTGATCACCAGTTACTTTGCAACGATCAATGTTGGAGAATTTAATAAAGAGGTAAGCCCAAAAAAATTGCTGTCTGAGTTAGAACCCTTGTTGCTGAAGGGCAGGAAAGAAGAAGTCGAACAGGAGATCATTGATTTCCAAGATAAGTTTGAATAAAATCAAAAAAAAACAGATATTTTTTGATGAGCTGGGGAACGAATGATTCTCCAGCCCATTTTTTTGCCTGCTGCCAGTTACCACAAGGCAGCTCAGTTTTTTGCAAAGAAGGCTATGTTGTCATTTTAAGCAGATGCTGCAAATGACGGGAAAAATCTTTAGATAAAATCTGCATTTTTAGATCAAATTTGGAATAAAAAGAAGCTAAGGCAATGATCGGAAATCAAGTTTCTTGAATAAATAACTTATTTGGATTAAACTGAAAATGAATAAAAAATGCAACTTTATTAAAAATATGAGGAGAGATGTTTTATGACAAAAAGAAAAATCGGGATTTTTGTAGGAAGCTTAAGAAAAGAATCTTTCAGTAAGAAAGTGGCAAATACTCTAGCTGCACAATTTCCAGCAGATTTTGAAGTTGAAACTGTTGATCTTAATGGATTGGATATTTATAATCAAGATTTTGATGATGAAGGGCAGGTTCCGGCTTCGTGGACAAAGTTTCGTGAAACGGTCAAACATTTTGATGCCTTTCTTTTTGTCACTCCTGAATATAATCGTTCTGTTCCGGCCGTATTAAAAAATGCCTTGGATGTAGGCTCTCGTCCATATGGAGCAAGTGTCTGGGATAATAAACCAGGAGCGGTTGTCAGTGTTTCACCAGGTAATTTAAGTGCTTTTGGTGCCAATCATCATTTGAGACAATCACTGGTCTTCTTAAATGTGCCTACGATGCAACAACCTGAAGCCTATATTGGTAATGTGACTGGGTTATTGGATGAAACAGGTTCTATCACTGACGGAGAAACCTTGAAATTTTTCCAATCAATTATTGATGCTTTTGTAGTCTGGATCGATCATAATAGCAAAAAATAATCAAAACAGGATAGAGTATGTGCTCAAGACTTAAGCGGACTTGTCAGCCTTTTAAGGTGTCTGGTCTGGTTGCGTCAAGTCTATCGGCAAAAAGATAAATTTCATAGGAATCAAAAAGCGATTCTTAATCAATTTCCTTTTTTGCTCAAGACTTAAGCGGACTTGTCAGCCTTTTATTGGTTATCGGAAATGGCTATCACTAGTGATAGTCTTTTTCTATTTTACAATAGCAAATTTCAATGGTAAGATATGAAAAATAGTTAATCGCTTAACGGATATAAATTACTTGGCTATGTAAGAAAAGATGTAAGGTGAATATTTAAAAAAGGGGAAATGATAATGAAAAAGAAATTTTTATTTGGCTTAGCTGTGGTATTCTCATTAGTTGTGTTAGGGGCTTGCGGATCAAGTTCCAGCTCGACTACAGATTCATCTAAATCGGCCTCAAGTAAAACAGAGACGGTAAAAATCGGAGTTGTCAGTGATTCTGCGGCTGAAATTTGGAAAGATGTGGCTAAACGTTTGAAGGATCAAAATATTAATTTGAAAATTGTAGAATTTACGGATTATAATCAGCCTAATGAGGCGTTGACTAACGGAGATGTTGATCTAAATGCTTTTCAGCATGTGGCTTTTCTAAATAATTACAATACTGATAATAATGGAGATCTAGTTCCGATCGGATTTACTTTTGTTTCTCCTTTAGGCCTTTATTCAGATAAGGTCACAGATTATAAGGATATCAAAGATGGCGATTCGATCGCTATCCCAAATGATGTGACCAATGGCGGACGTGCTTTACAGTTGTTAGCCGCTATTGATTTGATCACACTGAAAAAAGATGCTGGTGATTCTCCAACTGTGGCAGATATTGAAAAAAATCCTTTAAATTTAAAGATTGAAGAATTAGATGCAGCCCAGACAGCTCGTTCATTATCAGATGTTACAGCTGCTGTTGTCAATACAAACTATGCTGTTGACTCAGGTTTGACACCTAAAAAAGATGCTCTGTATTTAGATACAGATAATCTTTCTGATGTTAAGGATATTTATAAGAATGTTGTTGCGGCACGTAAAGAGGACAAAAATAATGCTACTTATAAGAAAATTGTAGCGGAATATCAAACGGATGAGACTAAAAAGTTGATCGATAAAACAACAGATGGTACGGATATACCTGCGTGGTAAGCCAAAAAAGATAAGTGAAGAAAGAAAGCAGGGGCGAGAAATCACTCTGCTTTCTTTTCTTTTTTTAATACAGAAAATAAAAGTTTAAAAGTTGCGGTCATTAAAGATAAAGAAAGAATTAAGTAGTGAACTTGCTTTTTTTTATTAGGATAGTTATGATGATTTTAGTTTATGAAAACTAAAAAAAGAGAGGCCAAAAGGTAGGTAAGACGGTGAGTACGTTATTATTAGATCAAAAACAAGTGGAGTCATTAATGTCGATGGAAGAGATGATTTCAATCTACGAAAAGACTTTTTGCGGTCTGGGGGAAGGGACCGTGATCAATCCTTCAAAAGTGAACCTAGATTTAGGAGAGACAAGTGATTATCCACCTTATAAGGGATTTATGAATGCGATGCCGGCTTATATCGGTTGGAGCGATACTGCCGGAATAAAATGGGCTGGCGGGAATCTTGGGGAAAGAAAAAGCTGACGTTAGGAATTTATGGAGCCGGGATGCAAGGACATATGCAGACTTTGGCGATATCAAAAATTTTTGATATTGAGAAAGTGTATATTTATGATATCCTAGAAAGTGCGATGATCAAATATCAGACAGATAGGCAGAAAACAGTTCAGGGGGATATTATATTTTGCTCAGATCCCAGAGAAGTCGCGCTTGGTGCGGCCGGGGAAGTTATCATTAGTGTGACGCAATCAAATGAACAATTTTTGAAGGAGCAGTGGGTCGCGAATAAAAAAAGTTCCCCGGATCTCTTTCAAAAGAAAACGATTTGTATTCCTATCGGAACAGGCGCCATGGACATAGCCATTGCAAGTGTCGTATTAAAAAAAGCTCAGGAAGCGAAAATGGGAGAGAAGTTTGATTTTGTCTAAACCGTGATCGCGGAATCATAAAAAAAGAGTTAAATGGAGAAGGCAGGAGGAAATAAAAATGATTACCTTGAAAAATATCGATGTGACTTTTAAGAGCAAAAAAAGAGTAGTCGAAGCAGTTAAAAACGTAGACTTGCAAGTAGATAAGGGGGATGTTTATGGGATCGTGGGCTATAGCGGAGCTGGAAAAAGTACTTTGGTCAGAGTCATCAATTTATTGCAGAAACCTACTAAAGGATCGATCCAAGTAAATGACTTAGATATGTTAGCATTAAATGCGAAAGAATTGCGTCAAGCACGAAAAAAAATAGGCATGATTTTTCAACATTTTAACTTGATGAATGCCCGGACCATTTACGACAATGTAGCTTTTCCGTTAAAAAGGTCTGCTTTAACGAAAACAGAAAAAAAAGCAAAAATCGATTCTCTGCTTGAATTAGTCGGGTTGACTGAAAAAGCTGAATCTTATCCTTCACAATTGTCTGGCGGACAAAAGCAGCGGGTCGCTATCGCCAGAGCCTTAGCGAATGATCCTGAGATCCTGCTTTGCGATGAAGCGACTAGTGCGTTAGATCCTAAAACCACTTTATCGATTCTTTCTTTATTAAAAGATTTAAATGCAAAATTGGGGCTCACCATTGTATTGATCACTCATGAAATGCAGGCTGTCAAAGAGATCTGTAACAAGGTTGCGGTCATGGAAGAGGGCCACATTATCGAATCGGGAGATATCGTATCGATTTTCAGCGCGCCCAAGCGCCCGTTGACAAGAGATTTTATTCGTACAGCGACTCACATCGATCAGGCTCTGGCTAACATTTTAGAACATCGTCATATCTCTTTCTTAAATGATAATCAAGTGTTAGCAGAATTATCTTTTGTCGGGGATAGTGCCGGGGACCCAATCATTTCAAAACTTTATAGCTCTTTTAATGTAACGGCTAATATTCTTTATGGAAATGTGGAATACATTCAAGAGATCCCTCTGGGAACACTCGTTGTTATATTAACAGGCAGTGATACAGAACGGCATGAAGCACTTGATTATTTAGAGAAAGAAGAAGTTGGTGTTCAAATCATCAAAAAAGCGGGAGAATAAAAAAGAGATTGATCAA
>JAATEZ010000185.1 GCA_015655485.1 Lactobacillales bacterium
AAAAAAATTTATTTGAGCAGCTTGAATTAAAACCTGTAGAACTCAGCCACTTAAAACAATTCAATGAATTACTGCGTTATGTTTTTCAAGTAACCGACTCGGACATTGAAGAAGGCGGCTATGAAGATGAAGGCGAAGTCGTAAAGGCCAAACGCCCTATATTAAAGTCGGCTGAAGTTTTCGGCTGGTTTGACCACGACCAATTGATTTCTCAATTGGCGATCTATCCTTGTGAAGTCAATATTCATGATTCTGTTTTTAAAATGGGAGGCTTAACGGGAGTCGGGACTTATCCGGAATATGCCAATCTCGGATTGATGCATCAACTGATCCAATACGCTTTAGGCAATATGAGAAAAAACGAACAGTGGATTTCTTATCTTTTTCCCTATGATATTCCTTATTATCGCCGGAAAGGCTGGGAGATCATGTCTGACCATCTGACTTATAAAATAAAAGACACTCAACTCCCAACAACTAAAATTATGGATGGCTTTGTAAAAAGGCTGGATATCGATCATGCCGATGTCATTAAAATATATAACCAGTTTGCCCGGAAAAATCATGGTTCGATGATTCGAAATGACTTAAATTGGGAGGAATACTGGCGCTGGGAAAATGAAGAAGAGCGAACGGCGGCGGTTTATTACGATCCAGCAGGAAAACCACTGGGCTTTTGCCTATATTGGATCGCGGAAGAAATTTTTCATATCAAAGAAATGGTGTATCTCAATCAGGAAGCACGCATGGGACTGTGGAATTTTATCTCCGCGCACTTTTCTATGGTTGATTGGGTCCAGGGAAATACTTATAAAAATGAAACGATCGCCTTTATTTTCGAAGACAGCGACATCAAAGAGACGATCGAGCCTTACTTTATGGCGAGAATCGTTGATGTCAAAGAATTTTTGGCCCATTATCCCTTTGCTGCCGTTTCCAAGATCCCTTTTCATTTTTTAGTCTCTGATCCTATGGCCGAATGGAACAACGGTGTTTTCTCATTGCGCTGGGATGAAGAAGACCATTTAAACATAACCAATGATCCCATAGGCAATGCAGTCTCGATCGATATCCAAACATTGACCGCACTTATGATGAGTTATCGCAGACCCTCTTATCTTTATCGTGTCGAACGTTTTTCTACGGATAAAGAAACTCTGCGGATCTTAGAACAGATCATTCCGGATCAAGAGCCTTATTTTAGCGATTACTTTTAAAAAACAATTTGGAGGAATATTTTTTGCAAACAAAAAACCAATTAGAAAAATATGTTCAAAGTTTCTTGATCCTTTTAGGAACAGGAGTTTGTTTCTACCTTATTTTCAAATTATTCCATGAGCCTATAGAGAAAAAAAGCAGTACTGGTTTTCTTTTTTTTGAAATGATCTTAGGCATGGTTTTGATCTTTGTACCCAACCTATTTAAAAAATTTTTTAAAATCGAGATTCCCAGTTTCATTGCCGTATTTTATTGGCTCTTCCTTGCTTTAGCCGTATTTATAGGAACTGGACTTCAAGTGATCGCACGGATATTTTACTGGGATAAAATCTTACACTTGGGCAGCTCCATGCTCTTGGTAGCCGTTGGTTATGGCCTGTTGAGCTTTTTTTTGGATGGAAAACTAACTGAACCATTAACTCCGTTCTTTTATATCTTATTTGGTCTTTCCTTTGGATTGATGTGCGGAGTTGTCTGGGAATTCTACGAGTTTATTTGTGATAGTCTGTTGGGTATGAACTTACAGCGTTTCGCCGGAAACGGCCACGATTTATTAGGCAGAGCAGCACTCATGGATACAATGGGAGATTTATGGATAAATGCTCTTGGCGCCGTGCTCTTCTCGATTCCTTGCTACATTAAAGGGAAAAAGGATCCTGGCTTTTTCCAGAAATTGGCTTTTAAAAAAACGAAAAAAACCACTGAGAGATCATAGATTCAGCGGTTTTTTCTTTTACTTTATACTAACTGTGCTTCCTGTTCTGGCTTGAAAATCAAGTGATCAGCAAATAAGTCAACGACTACGTTGGTTTTAGGCTGGATCTTCCCGGCAATGATCTCTTTGGCTAAAGGAGTTTCGATCTCTTTTGTGATGAAACGTTTGATTGGCCGTGCCCCATAAACCGGGTCATACGCATTTTCAGCGATCCATGTTTTCGCTGCTTTTGAAATCGTTAATTGAATTTCCTGACTTTCTAAACGCTGCGATAATTGATTCATCATCTTGCCGATGATTTCTTTCACATTTTCTAAACTTAATGGCGAGAAAAGGATCGTATCATCGATTCGATTTAAGAATTCCGGTTTAAAATGATCACGCAGCAGATTCATCACCTGGTTGGCAGCATCTGCAGGAATCTCACCTTTTTCAGTGACACGATCTAATAAAATCTGTGAACCGATATTACTGGTCATGATCAGCACCGTGTTTTTGAAATCTACGACGCGTCCTTTAGAGTCCGTCAGCCTTCCGTCATCCAGCACCTGAAGTAAAATATTAAAGACATCAGGATGAGCTTTCTCTATTTCATCCAAGAGAACGATCGTATAAGGATTTCTGCGGACTGCTTCAGTCAACTGCCCGCCTTCCTCATAGCCGACATAGCCTGGAGGAGCTACTACCAAACGAGACACATTATGTTTTTCCATGTATTCACTCATATCGATACGCACCATGTGTTCTTCCGAATCAAACAAATTTTCTGCCAAAGCCTTCGCTAATTCGGTTTTACCGACTCCGGTAGGACCTAAAAACAGAAATGAACCCAGCGGCTGATTAGGATCCTGCAAACCGGCGCGCGAACGGATAACCGCATCTGACACCGCATCAACAGCTTCGTTCTGACCAATGACTCTTTCATGCAGCGTCTCATTGAGCTTCAGCAATTTTTCTTTTTCTCCCTCGACTAAGCGATTCACAGGGATCCCGGTCAACCGTTCAACGACTGCGGCGATTTCATTTTCTGTGACTGATTCTTGAACAAGTTTGCTTTCATTCAATTGATTCTTTGCTTCTAACTCTTTTAAGTCTTTTTCAAGCTGTGGGATCGTTCCATGACGCAAGACAGCAGCTCTTTCCAGATCATAATTATTTTCCGCATCTTCCAGCTCATGTTTTGCTTTGTCGATCTCTTCTCTTTTATTGCTAAGTTGATTGACCTCTTCTTTTTCCGTTTCCCATTGCATTTTCATTTCATTGGCTTCTTCGCGCAGATCCGCCAGTTCCGACTGCAAGGCTTTCAAACGTTTTTTACTGGCATCGTCGCTTTCCTTTTTCAAAGCAGCTTCTTCGATCTCCAACTGCATCAGTCTTCTAGTCACTTGATCAAGTTCAGTCGGCATGGAATTCATTTCCACGCGAATCGTCGCACAGGCCTCATCCACCAGATCGATCGCTTTATCTGGCAAAAAACGATCCGTTATATACCGATTAGATAGCGTGGCGGCCGCGACTATGGCATTGTCATGGATGTTGACCCCATGATGGATCTCAAAACGTTCCTTCAAGCCCCGCAAAATACTGATAGTATCTTCCAAAGACGGCTCTCTGACAATCACTTTTTGAAAACGGCGCTCTAAAGCTTTATCTTTTTCCATATATTGCTGATACTCATCCAGAGTCGTTGCTCCGATACAATGTAGCTCGCCTCTGGCCAGCATCGGCTTTAAAATATTCCCGGCATCCATACTACCTTCCGTCTTACCTGCTCCAACAATCGTATGGATCTCATCAATGAATAAAATGATACGTCCTTCACTCTTTTTGACTTCTTTTAATACACTTTTCAGCCGCTCTTCAAACTCTCCGCGGAATTTTGCTCCTGCGATCAGTGAACTCATATCAAGAGAAAAAATCGTTTTGTCTTTTAAATTTTCCGGAACATCTTTTCGTACGATCCGTTGGGCCAAGCCTTCCACGATGGCCGTTTTACCAACTCCGGGTTCACCTATCAAAACGGGATTGTTTTTTGTTTTTCTAGATAAAATACGAATGATATCCCGAATCTCTTCATCTCGGCCGATGACTGGATCTTGTTTACCTGATTTTACTGCTTGGACTAAATCGATCCCGTATTTTTCCAAGGACTTATACTGCTCTTCTTGATTCTTTGAAGTCACATGATCCCCTCCCCGCATGTCTTCAATATTTTTTCTTATTTCTTTTTCATTTAATCCCTGACTCTTTAAATATTTTGTCAAAGGATGATTTTTTAATTTCATTAACGCTAAAAGCAAAATTTCAGTCGATAAAAATTCATCTTGAAAATCACTTCTCAACTTATCCGCCTCTTGCAGCAAATGATACAAATTTTGACTCAGATTTTGACCGTATCGTACATTACTTCCTTCAATCGACGGATACTCATCTAATCCCTTATCCACTTCCGCTTCAAAGGTATCCGCATCTATACCGGCATCTATATAAAAATTACGACTAAAATGATTGGTCTGTAAAAAAATTTTCCATAAGTGAAAAATATCAATATCCTGATGGTGTCTCGCAACAGCTATTTGCTGAGCTTCAGCGATAGCTTCCTGAAGCGTTGTTGTCATTTTTTCTATATTCATAAAATAGGCCTCCTTTTTATCTCTGTCTTTATTTTACCTCGTTGGTCAGTAAAGGTCAAACATTTTTCCTGTTTTTTTCTTAAAATAGCAAAGTATTATTTTTGTATATCGAATTTTCTAAAGTGTGAACGATCATTTTTAAACTGTTGAATAAATGTACTTATTCTGTACTTCTCTTTCATTGGATTTATCTTAAATCTTTTATAATTTTATGGAGTTTTCTTGAAAAAAACAGGAATCATCGTTAGGATAGGAGAGATCAGAACAGCTCGATTTATATCAAAAACTTGCCCTCTTTTCATTTGTGAGCTTTTTTTGGTATAATACACTTTAGGAGTGTGATCTCATGACCATCAACTATCCAAATGGTTCGAAAATAAATCAATATACCAACCCTAAAACTAAAAAAGAAACCCCTGCGAAACGAAAGGCTGAAACAACTCAATTTGATAATCGCGGAATGAATTTTGAAGAAGATATCAATCAGAGCAATCTTTACTACCTAAACCATGATTTAGCGGTGATCTGCAAAAAACCAACTCCTATTCAAATCGTTAAGGTAGATTATCCCAGAAGGAGCGCTGCCGTTATTCGCGAAGCGTATTTCAGACAAGCTTCAACCACCGATTATAATGGAGTGTATGATGGCTATTATCTTGATTTTGAGGCAAAGGAAACAAAAAATAAGACTTCCTTTCCCTTGAAAAATTTTCATCCGCACCAAATCCAGCATATGGAAAAATGCGCTCGACAAAATGGGATCTGTTTTGTCTTATTGTGGTTTTCTACTATACAGCGTTGTTTTTTATTGGAGTTTTCAATCTTAAATCAATATTGGCGGGCTCAAAGTTCGTCGGGTAAAAAGTCGATTCCCTTAAAAAGTATTGAAGAAAAAGCTTATGAAGTAGAACTTGGAGTTGCTCCAAGAGTTCCTTACATCGATTATGTTAAAAAAATCATAAAAAACAGGAAAGAAAAAACATCATAATTATAGATAAATTTTTTATAATTATTGAAGGAGACACTCATGGTTGATAAAGATGGAAAAAAAGAAACTGGCTCACGCCTGAATAAGAAACAGCCTAAAAAGAAAAAGGGTTTCAAATCTTTTTTGTTAAGATTTTTTTTGATCCTCTTATTTATGTTTTGTTTAGTTTTTCTGGCTGGAGCCGGCTTGTTTGTTTACTATGCAAAAGATGCCCCAACTCTCGATGAATCACAACTGGTCGATAATCCGTCATCAAAAATTTATGACATGAATGGCGATTTGATTGCTGAGCTTGGAACTCAAAAAAGAGAAAATATCACCGCAAGCGAAATCCCGCAGGTTTTAAAAGATGCTATTGTTTCTATCGAAGATAAACGATTTTATAAACATATCGGCGTAGATCCCATCCGGATCGTTGGAGCGGCAATTTCTAATCTTACCAATGGTACCACACAAGGCGGCAGTACTTTAACGCAGCAGTTGATCAAATTATCCTTTTTTTCTACAAAAAAAGAAGATCAGACCCTAAAACGAAAGGCACAAGAGGCCTTTCTCGCAGTAAAATTAGAACGAACTAAATCCAAAGATGAAATATTGATGTATTATATCAATAAAGTTTACATGTCAAACGGTGTTTACGGAATGGAGACTGCTTCGGAAAAATACTTTGGTAAAAAATTGAGTGAATTATCTTTAGCTCAAACGGCTTTATTGGCCGGTCTGCCGCAATCTCCAACTTCTTATGACCCATATGTTTATCCTGATGATGCAAAAACGAGACGTGATACTGTGCTAAAAGCCATGTATGAAAATGATAAAATCACAAAAACAGAATATGAAACGGCTAAAGCGACTGCCATTACAGATGGTCTGGTTCCGCTTGAAGCTCAAAGCGACTCTCAAAAAATCGTGGATAATTATCTAAAAGAAGTGATTGCAGAAGTCAAAGAAAAAACCGGAAAAAATGTTTATACGGATGGATTAGATGTCTACACTAACCTTGATCTTAGTGCTCAAAATCAGTTGTATTCCATTATCAATTCAGATGATTATGTCTCTTATCCTGATGATGATTTTCAGGCAGCTGTGACAGTCGTGGATGTTAAGACTGGCCAAGTAAAAGCTCAGATTGGCGGCAGAAAAATCGCCAGTGATGTTCAGCTGGGAACTAATTTGGCTGTAGACTCGACGCGTGATGTCGGTTCTACGATCAAACCTTTAGCCGATTACGGACCCGCGATCGAATATCTGAATGATTCAACCGGAAAAAGCATCGTGGATGAGCCTTATAATTATGTTGGAACCACTACTGCAGTGAATAACTGGGACAGTTCTTATATGGGCACTCTGACGCTGCGCCAAGCTTTGATGTACTCTAGAAATGTGCCTGCCGTCAAAACCCTGAATGAAGTCGGATTAGACAAGTCTCAAGAATTCCTGTCTAAATTAGGGATCACGATCCAGGATGGAGTCGTCCAGTCTACTGCGATCTCTGCTGGGATCCCTACGATCAAAATGGCTGCGGCTTATGCGGCTTTTGCCAATGGCGGAACTTACTATACACCCTATTACGTAAACAAGATCACCTATCAGGACGGTTCTGAAGAAGACTACACACCAACAGGAACTACTGCGATGAAAGATTCAACCGCCTATATGATAACCGATATATTAAAAGATGTTATTTCTAAAGGAACAGGTACGGCTGCAAAAATTTCCGGACTGATCCAGGCTGGGAAAACCGGTACTTCAAACTATAAGGAAGGAACGACCATTATTGGCGACCAGGATGGAGTTCCTGATATTTCATTTTCAGGTTATACGACTAATTACGCGATTTCTGTCTGGACTGGTTATAATGCCTATGAACACTCGATCAGCACTTCCGACCAAAAAATTGCCGCTTATATTTATCGAGCAATGATGACCTATCTATCGCAAAATATCGATAATCCGGATTGGACTAAACCGGACAGTGTTGTTAAGATCGGTAATGAACTTTATGTTAAAGGACATACCAGCGATCAAAGTACAGTTTCCACATCGAGCTCTACAGTGCCGTCTTCAAGCAGTTCTAGTTCTACGTCTGAGGAGTCGGCGACCACTACATTAGAGGATTCTTCAAGTACCTCAAGTGAATCTGTTGAAACGCCGCCAGAATCTAGTACTGCACCGTCAAGTACTAGTCAAGATACGGCCGTCCCTTCTTCATCAACAAATACTCCTTGATTATCAGGCAAACGGCCGAATGAAAGCTCTAAAAATAAATCACAAGGCATCTATTTCAGGAATAGATGCCTTGTGATTTATTTTTTTCAGATTCTATAACTTCTAATTTCTGTTCAAGAATTAAACGAACTTGTCCATTTTTTTCGGCAATAACTCAAGAGTCTTTTCGCGATAAAAAACATTGCCGGAATTCCTTTTTCATTATTGCTCCAAACCTGACACGCCTCATTCAGCCTTTCTGTGCTGGCCTTCTTTACAAAGGTATAGCAGGGGGCAGATGGTGCATTTGGGGTTTCTGGCCAGGCAGTGGTATCGGCCGAAAAAAATCAAGCGGTGATGAGTGATCACCCACTCGCCTTTAGGAATTTTCTTTTGTAAAGTCTCTTCGACTTCCAAAACATTAGCTTTTGGGTTACAGATCCTCAGACGTTTAGTTACTCGTTCCACATGAGTATCCACCGCGATCGAAGGAATAGCAAATGCATCCCCCATTACCACATTCGCTGTCTTTCGCCCCACACTAGCCAGTGTGATCAGTTCTTCCATTGTCTGTGGAACCATTCCATCAAAATCATCAATGATTTTTTGTGAACAGGCTTTTATATTCTTGGCTTTGTTGCGGTAAAGGCCTATTGATTTGATCGATTCCATGATTTTTTCGACAGGTGCATCGGCTAAAGCCGCTGGAGTTGGAAATTTTTGAAATAATGCCGGAGTCACTTTATTCACAGAAACATCTGTTGCCTGCGCACTTAGAATCACTGCAATCAAAAGCTGGAAGGGCGTGTCATGGGTCAATTCACACTGGGCATCGGGAAACATTTCGCCCATTATATGGACCGCCTCGATCGTTTTGGCTTTTGACAACATATTCCTTCTGCTCCTATTCTTTATTTTTTTCTGGATGAAGCCAATTATACAAAGGGATCTTCGGATGGTCTTCCTGATTTTTATTTGGCATGTCCTTCGTATTTTCTTCTTTATCCAATATCGTTTGTTTGCGTTTCTTTTGTTCCGAAATAACCTGTTCCTTAGATTTTAGATTTTTTCTTTCCCAGGAAAGCAGGATCCGGTCAATATATTTTAAACTGTATGCCTGGTTCAAAACCGCCTCTCTAAGACCCAAACGAATAATTTCTGGAGAATATTTATCTTCTTCCAGCCACAATCCTATCGTCTCCATCTCGATAGGAGATAACGGCCGGCCAAATTCTTTTTCAAATTGCTTATACAAATCGCTAACAGAAATCTCGACTTCTTCCTGATTTTTCCGTTCTGTCAGTTCCAGAAACAAATGCTGGATTTTTTCATAAACAAGGGTCAAATCATAGCGGTCGATCGTCTTACCATTCTGCATTTTTTCTGTATCGATAGATAGGACTCTTTTTTTTACCAGGGACTGTAATAAAGAAAAAATCTTTTCCTGATTTTCTCCCATTTTTTCACTAATAATGCCTAATTCTGGAAAACTATCCCCAGACTGCTGCGCCTGCATCAGAAAAAGATAAAAAACTAATTCTTCCTGAGTCAAACCGATTTTGTGATAATTATTTAACAAAAGATTAGAGATATCTGTTTCTCCTGCTTGTAAATAAGTGGTTAAATCTAACATTTTTTCTCCTTTCTTATCTGATCGATATCCTTGTAAGCACCGGTTAAATTTCTTTTTGCAAGAAGCAAGTCTAGAGATATTTTTTCAGGGAAAGTTCGATGATCGTTTGACAAACTTCAGAAAAGTCCCAGTTTTCAGCCTTGGCTTCGATGGGTACCAAGCTGGTCGGAGTCATTCCCGGCAGTGAATTTGCTTCAAGTATATAAATCGAATTCTGCTGATCCATGATAAAATCTATTCGTCCATATACTTCCAACTTTAAAATACTCTTGACTTTCCAGGTCAAATCCTTTAATTTTTGGTGGGTCGCATGAGAAATAGCGGGCGGACAGATTTCTTCGGTCATTCCGATCTGATATTTATTTTTATAATCATAAAAACCGGATCGGGGTTTGATTTCAACGGCAGGAAGGATCCGGTCGCCAATAAAACCGACTGAAAACTCTCTTCCGCTGATAAATTCTTCCACTATAGCTTCCCTGCTGTAAAGAAAAGCCTCATTAATTCCTTTATCAGCTTCATCAGCAGTTTTAGCAATCGTGACTCCCAGACTGGAACCGCCGTCGTTTGGTTTGATCACGACGGGATAACTGACTTCCTCTTGATAAGTATGCCACTCAGACAAGTTTTTTAATAAGTGATCTTTCGGAACCAGAAGAGACTCCTGCTTCAATAAATTTTTGGTTAAACGTTTGTCCATTGCCAGAGCAGAAGCCAAGTAGCCGCTTCCGGTATAGCGGATCCCTAAACAATCAAAAACGGCCTGCACCTTGCCATTTTCACCATCTTCTCCATGGAGACCTATAAAAACGATATCCGCTGATCGACAAATTTCAAGTACATTTTTCCCGAAAAGTCCTTTTTTGAAATCTCTGTTTTCTTTCAATCTTAATAAATCAGGTTCTTGTTCCTCGACTTTTGTTTTAGGAATATCCGGCAGATCAATAAAATAATGGCCTGGTTCTTCCTCGTATTTAAGCAGATCCGCACACAGATCTACAACCAAAGCCTGATGATTTCTTTGACGCAAGGCTGCACAAATCAAGGCCCCTGAAGTCAAAGATACTTCTCTTTCAGCAGAAGCTCCCCCAGCTAAAACCACGATTTTCATAAAATAAAGTCTCCTCTTTTTTAGCATTTCTAAAAAATATGAACGGAAAATTTTATCGTCTTTTCTTTCTAGCTTCTATCCTACTAAAATATTCTGATTTTGTATAGAGATCTAGTCAAGAAAACCAAGTATTGGGTATTTTATTCAAATAAGGTATAATAACGGTAAAAACTTTTGCAGGAAGGAAAAATCACATGAAAATTTTATTATCCATCCTTATCTTGGCCGTTATTCTGGCGATTCTTTTTATCTTAGGCGTAGGCTATTATCTTTATCAGACAGCGATCGTAAGAAAAGAAAACAACCCGGTAAAAATTCCCGAAGAAAAAATATCCGCAGCGCAAACTTATTATTATACGCACCAGGAGCGGCAGATGGCCTGGCTTGAAAACTGGGGCTATGAGACGGTTGAGATCACTAATAAAAAAGAGGCAAAACTAGTTGGATATTATTTTAAAGCGAAACAGAATACTGCCAGAACAGTTCTGGCCATTCACGGATATCGTTCCGATGCCTTTAAAGAATATATGTATATGGCTCCAATGTACTTAGAGCAGCTGGGCATGAACCTGCTTTTGGTAGACAACTATGCCCATCATAATAGTGAAGGAAAGCATATCGGTTTTGGTTATAAAGATCATTTTGACACTTTAAAATGGTGTCAGTGGATCATTGATCATAATGGACTCGAATCGAAGATTTTTCTGCAAGGAGTGAGTATGGGTGCCGCCACCGTTCTAATGACCGCAGGAGATAAAGATCTGCCTGATCAAGTACAAGCGGTCATTGCGGACTGCGGCTACTCTTCGCTTAAAGAACAATTAAATTATATGCTGAAAACGATCTACCATGTGCCGATATTCCCCTTCTATTGGATCGCAGACGGCTTCTGCCGAATGCTGGCCGGCTATTCCTTTGGCCAGGCGGATACCCTTAAATATACTCGTTCCATTAAGATCCCCGTTCTATTGATACATGGAGATGCGGATAAGTTTGTTCCGACTCCGATGGTTTATGATCTCTATGATGCCTGCAACAGCGATAAGACCTTAAAAATAGTCCCTGATGCCGGTCATGCTGAATCTTTTTTGGTTGATCAAATCGGCTATTTAAACGCTGTAAAAAAAATAGTTGAAACAAATATTTAAAATAACACTCTGGTTTATTCAGAATAACGATAGATAAAACTCATTTATTTTGACAATGTCGGCGTAGAAAAAATTACCGCCATTTTTATACAGATAACCACCATTATAAAGAATTGCCGGCAAATGCAAATAACGATATTTTTTTTGCGTCGTATTGCCTAAAGTCGGAGCTAAATATTTTTTTGAATACTTTTCAGCAAGCTTCGTCGTATTCTTCCCTCCGTTTTCAGCGACATAGTCAATATAGGCCAAACCAAAATTATAAGCCTGGACAGCTGTCCAGACATCACAGTTTTGGTTTTCGGCTTTTGTGATCGCTTTGGCTAAGAATGAAACTCCATAATCAATACTTTCTTTCGAACTTTTGATCGAAGAAATACTCCCATCCTTGCTTTCGCTACTTTGCATCACATCGGTCTGACTGCCCTTGCTTTCAGTCAAAATAATGGCTAATACCAAATTTTTATAATCAGGGATCCCATTTCCCTCTACAGCTTTCAAAACCACGGCATCCCATTTTTTTACCGCATCGATTTGTTTCTTCTTTTGATAACCCAGCCAGCCGCCTGAAACGACTAAAATTGCCATAAAAAAAAGAAAGAGTTTTTTTAGGATCCTGCTCTTCTTCTTTTTTTTCTTCATTTCCGTTATCAAACCTTCCTATCATATTTTATATTTATTAAATCTGGTTTAATGAGCGGATTGCTTTTTATGAATAAAAAACCTGGACTCTGGATGAAGCCGTATGAAATTTATCCCCTCTTCGTAAAAGCCGAATAGAGGATGGTCAAAAATCAAATTTTTCGAAATTTTTTCGGACCACAAAAAATTTTTTTCATGATCCGCTTCAAATTCCCGTCCCTGGACAACTATCATCTTAAACACTTCATTCTATCATACAATATAATAAACAGATTTTCTGGAATTATTTTTATTTTAAAAAAAATTTATTAAGTTATACAAAAATCCGTGATCGCCCGGCTCACTCCCGTCAGAAAAGCTAAAATATAAAAAGACAGATCACCGCTTAGAATCTTTCGAATAGTCTTCCACCGAAGAGTCTCCCTTTTGTAATTCATTCAGCTTTATCGCCAGCTGCTGAAATTCCGATACGTCATTCTCTTCGATCGCCTGGTCGATCAGGGCATAGATTCTCTGTTCTTCGGCCTTTTGTTCTTCTTCTTGAAAAAATAGATCTAACTGGAGCAAAATACTCTCATCGATCTGACTATTCCATGATCGATAAGGATTATCTTCCAATACGGTCAAGTAGGCACTGTTGCTCCAAGAGTTCTTAAAAATGCAGGTCACAAATAATTCCTTCTGCCAATTCAGACGAATATCATGAAAAATTTGTTCCGGATCGGTAAAACTGTGTTGTTCGATCGTCAATTCAAGCGGGTCTCCATCAGAATTCTGCTCTCTAAAAGTAATTCCTCTAGGACAGGCATCTGCCCGCTCGACAAAATGAACCAGTTCCAAAATAGTTTCATGTTTCAACATATAATTTAGGATCCAATAGACTTCTCTTCTTGAAAAACGGACGTTTCCGAGTATCCAGCTCAAGAAAATCTTTTTATCTTTTATGGCTATTTTCATCAAATCACCTCCAGGTTCATTCATCTAAAATCATTTGAACTTCTAAATCATCAGGAACATGCAGCAGATAATGTGATAAAATATCTGCAGCTTTTTCGAGCTGCCCTTCTTCGCGTAAAAAAAGCCCATATTCCTTTAAAAATTCCGGATCATGCTGGAAATCAGGATAAGCCAATTTATAAAATTCTCCAGCCTTTTGAAATTCCTCCAACTGTTCATACGCCTGTGCACGAATCCAATCTGCCATTGGAATAGGCTCTTCCAGTTTTGCCAACTCCGTTAAAGCATCATTAAAGCGCTCTTCATGGATCAGTAAGTGGCTTAAAGAGAGGATCGTTTGATCTGTATCCTCTCCCAGTTCCAATGCTCTACGCAGCAGTTCTTCGGACTTATCACTATAGTGCATCCGAAAAGCATTTTCTGCAGCCAAATGATACAATTCAACTTGGTAAGGATTTTCCTTGATCCCGGCAGCTAAAACTTCGCGCGCCTCCTCAAGTCTTTCTTCTTCTTCCAGCGCATCACCCAAGTACAAATAAAGGGAACTATAATTAGGATTTAAGGCACGTAATTGCTGCAGTAATGAGATCGCCCGTTCTCTCTCATCGATCTGTAAATAGGTAATGGCCAATTGAAACAAGTTATCCTCTGTTCGTTCCTCTTCAACGGCTTTTTCTAAATATTCAGCAGCTACCTCAAAATTTCCCAGCATACTATTCGCTGTGCCTAATCTTTCAGTGAGCGAAACGTCAGCAGCTAATTGATCTTCGACCTCCAGCAAACGTTCATACAGCGGGATCGCTTCATTCAGCTGATCATTGGAGTAATAAAGTTCAGCCAGTGCAAAATCCAGCAACGGCTCTTTCGGCAAATATTCTTGGGCTTTTTTCAGCTTTGCCTCACTCACTTCAGGAATACCCAGTACCTGGTACAGATCAGCCAAAACCAGCAAACTTTCTGGATACGCTTCGCTTTCCGGTTCAATATCTTCTAAATATTCAAAAGCCGCATCCGTTTCATCATTTTCAATAGCGATCTGGGCTAAATCAATTTTTAGGGAATCCTCTTCTGGATAAAGGTTTAGCAGATGTTTAAAAACTTTTTGCGCATCCTCAAGAAAGCCTAAAGAAAAAAGCCTCTCTCCCAGCTCCATTAAAAGATCAGCCGGATCATTTTTTAGTGCCTTTTCTAATAATATTTGTGCATCGGCCAAGTCTTCTTTTTCAAGAGCTGCCAACATTTTTTGACTATAATGATCCATTTTTCTTATTCTCCTTTATTTTCTTCACTAAAAGCTGAAACTGACTGATCGCAGCAAAAATCTCTGCTTCATCAGGACAAGCTGTTTGACAGCAGCTTCCGATCTCATTCAATGCTGGGAATTCTTTTTGATTTTTCAAAGAATGAACGATCGCTTCCGCCAAATCTGTTATTAAAACCTGCTCAGGCAATTCCAAAGTATAACCTAAATTTAACAGCCACGTAATGAAATTCTCGATATGAAAAGAAAAAGAAAATTTTTCTTGACTCCATATTAAATGAAGAACACTGGCAAAAACTTTTTTTTCAAAACTGGCTAAAAAATGAGTATTGTCCGCTTGATAGATTCCTTGAACAAAGGAGGAGCCAAATTTTTCATAGCCGCTCCCGTCAGTTGAAAGAAACTTGAAAACACTTGGCAACATCACTCCAAAAGAATTCTTAACGAGTTCTCTTGAGGTAGGATAGATCCGATACAATTCCCGCAAAAATTCATGACTTTCCGTTAAAGCGAATCGTATTAGTGAAAAAAATTCGTTTCGTTTTTCCTCTAAGGAGACCTCCTGAGTAGTCGTAATGTCATACAAAATCCTTTGAGGCAAAAGCTCCGCTTCTAAAGCAGGCTGGTTATAAGCGATCTCCAACTGACTGTTGCTGGTGATACACCAGAAAAATGCTGAAAGATCCATAGGCACTAAAATCAATTCTTTTTTTTCAATTGTCGTATTTGCATAAAAACCAGCGAGCTGGCAAATTCCTGCGTTTCCAATAGCGATCACTGTAATTTCAGAGGAAGCAGAAAAATCGTTAAAGTATTTTAAAATCATTTGTAATTCTTCATATTGATTACAATGACGGTCATTTGAGCAAATATGCCAGTGAATACTTTGCGGATCCAATGCAAACTGATTGATTTTATTATAATATTCGTCATAATAGCGTTCATTTGTCAGCACAAAAATGATGGGCTTATGTACCCTTTTTTTTTCTTCATTTAAGAGCCGGGACAAAGTATCTCCATATAAAACACAGACATCCTGATTACTTTTCTTGATCATCTTTTGCATAAAGTTCACCCCAAATTTTCGTTCAGGTCTACTGGCTTTATTCTACCACAAATAAATACAGAGATACCATAATTAACCCTGAAAAGCTGAACAAGCCCGTTCAGCTCACAAGCAAAAAAGAAAATTGAGCAGGAATCGCAGTTTGATTCGTGTGAAATTTTTTTTTGCCGCAATGAGCTGGCTTGTGAAGCTGGATCATAAGAAAAGCTGAATGAGGTGCGTCTGGCTTTGAGCAAATTAGGAAATTTGAACAAAGATGATTTTTATTTTTGCGAAAATTTATCTATTTGCCGATAAACCAGCCTCATGAAGCTGGATCATAAGAAAAGCTGAATGAGATGTGTCTGGCTTTGAGCAAATTGCCTTTCCCTCCCAAATTTATTTGGGACTAGGTCTCAAGAGAGAACCGACATCGAAGAGCCTTAAAAATTTTAGAAAGACCGCAGTAGGGAATTTGAACAAAGATGATTTTTATTTTTGCAAAAATTTATCTATTTGTCAAAAGGTCTGCCTCATAAAGCTGAGCGCAAAAAAAATATAATTTTGGAAAAGAGAAAAAAACTGGTAAACGATTTTTCGTTTACAAGTTTTTATTCTTTGTCGATTTATTTTACAGCATCTTTTAACGCTTTACCTGGTTTGAATGCAGGTACTTTACTTGCAGGGATTTGAATCTCTGCACCAGTTTGAGGGTTACGACCTTTACGTGCTGCACGAGCGCGTACTTCGAAGTTGCCAAATCCGATCAATTGAACTTTTTCACCATTAGCAAGAGCATCTTGAATAGTTGAAAATACAGCGTCAACAGCTGCCGTTGCGTCTTTCTTAGTTAAACCAGTTTGAGAAGCAACGTTATCGATTAATTCTGCTTTGTTAGCCATGTACTATTTTCACCTCCTTAAAGAGAGCTTAGATGTGTAAATAAACATCTACAATAATCATTTTTGAGTGGTCCAAAAATGAGCATCAAAATATTGATGAATTCAATATTTATGTTATCAAGATATCATAGGAAGTCTTTAATAGCAAGGGATTTAACCATTTATTTAGAAAAAAAACTTATTTTAGCTATTCCTTATAGTTTAAGTTGCGTAAAAAACTCAAATGTGGTAAAATGCCGATTTCCCGCTATTTTCTTCTTCTGGGGATGACTCGGATCGGTGTCCCCTCAAAATTAAAAGCTTTGCGGATCTGATTTTCTAAAAAACGCTCATAAGAAAAGTGCATCAATTCTTCTTCATTGACGAAAATAACAAAAGTCGGCGGTTTTACTGCGACTTGTGTGCAATAAAAAATCTTTAGCCGCTTGCCTTTGTCAGTGGGTGTAGGGTTGATCGCTACCGCATCCATAATGATATCGTTCAACAAAGCGGATGGAACCCGCAAGTTCTGATTCATGCTGACAGTTTCGATCAAATCAGGCAGATTATTTAAACGCTGTTTAGTCAAAGCTGAAACAAAAATAATAGGGGCATAATCTAAATAAACAAATTCTTTACGAATATCTTTTTCAAAATCACGCATCGTATTAGTTTCTTTTTTCAGAGTGTCCCATTTATTAACAACGATAAGGATCCCTTTGCCTGCTTCATGAGCGTAGCCGGCAATTTTTTTATCTTGTTCGCTGATACCTTCTTCAGCATTTAAAATCATT
>JAATEZ010000177.1 GCA_015655485.1 Lactobacillales bacterium
AGATAAAAATGATTTTGGTTATCTGTTAGATCATTTATATGGCCAAACTGGTACTCCATATGAAGCATACGATTTTCATTTACCTAAACATTATGAAGGCAAAAAAGTGTTAGTCAAAAAATATGATCTACTAACACCTACTCGCTGTCTGATTGAGGAGAACCAGCGTTATCTAAAAATTGAACAAGAAGATAGCACGTTATATGCAGCCTATTTTACGATTAATTCGATTGTTGGTGAGTTAGATTTCCCAGATAGTGAAATTTTTTATTACCAACAACAACAATTTGACTTTCCTATTGATACTAGTATAAATGTGGAAATTGTTGCGAATAAAAAAGCCTTAACTACCGTTCGTAATAAGAAAAAAGAACTAAAAGATTTAGATAACCACGCGATTGAAAGTGACAATGAAACGACTACTAACGTAATGGACGCATTAGATGCAGTGAATGAACTGGAAAACACCCTCGATCAAAGTAAAGAATCCATGTATAAATTGAGTTATGTAGTGCGTATTACCGCTCCTAATCTCGACGAGTTAAAACGCCGTTGTGATGCGGTGAAAGATTTTTACGATGATCTTTCGATTAAATTAGTACGTCCTTTTGGGGACATGCTTGGTTTACACAATGAGTTTATTCCTTCTAGCAAGCGTTACCGTAATGATTATCTTCAATATGTTACTTCTGATTTTCTTGCAGGACTCGGATTTGGCGCCACGCAAATGTTAGGCGAACCCGATGGGATTTATGTAGGCTATAACCTTGATACTGGACGAAATGTTTACAGATGAGTATCTAAAGAATCTTTCGATAGATGGTTAAATCAATGAATTTAAAAATCTAAGGAGAGAAAACTATGGCTTCCATTATAAAAAGAAAATCAAAATTTGCAGTAGTATATTGGTATTTAGCTGAAAACAGTAATAGAAAACAAAAGTGGGAAACTTATGAAACAAAAAAAGAGGCAAAAACTCGTAAAGCTTTTATAGAGTTTTATCAACAGCAGCATGGCCTTGTTATAGTTCCGTTAAATGAACAATTTAAACAAGAACGTGAGCACTCTCAACAAGAATTAGAGAATCCTAATTCTGAAATTACGCTCCGCGAGTTTCTTGAAACATTTGTTAATATTTATGGTACTTCAAAATGGTCTGCTAATACACTTAGCAGTAAACGTGCCTCTATTGCCAATTATATTAATCCTATTATTGGCGATTGGAAACTATGTGAAATTACCACAAAAAAACTATCTAATTACTATAAAAATTTGTTAGATGTTCCTGAAGTACCAAGATCAAATCGCAAACCTACTGGAAGATGCGTTCAGCCAGCAAACATAAAAAAAATCCATGATATTTTACGTTGTGCATTAAACCAAGCAATTCTATGGGAATATTTAGACACGAAAATGAGAAATCCAGCCTCTTTAGCAACCTTGCCAAAAATGCCAAAAAATCGACGCAGTGTATGGGATATTGATACATTTAGAAAAGCAATCTCTTTAATTGATGATGAATTACTTTTAATCTGTGTGCAACTAGCTTTTTCGTGTTCTTTGAGAATTGGTGAAATTACCGGATTAACGTGGAGTGATATTAAAATTGATGATGATGCAATAGAAAACAATAATGCTCGAGTGATTATTAATAAAGAGTTGTCCAGGATCTCTTTAAATTCCATGCAACAATTAAAAGAAAAGGATGTCATCAAAACATTCCCGACTCAAAAGCCCCATGCTACTACCCGTTTAGTGTTAAAAACACCGAAAACAGAATCTAGTAATCGTACTGTTTGGCTGCCCAAAACTGTTGCTTTATTACTTCAAAACTATAAAAAAGAGCAACAAGAACTTAAAAGCTTTTTAGGTAGTGCTTATAACGATCATAATTTAGTAATTGCCTTAGATAACGGAAATCCTGTTGAAAGCCGTATTATACGAGATAGGTTTCAGAAACTTTGTGAAGTCAATAATTTAGAAACAGTGGTTTTTCATAGTTTACGCCATTTAAGTAC
>JAATEZ010000263.1 GCA_015655485.1 Lactobacillales bacterium
ATATTTCAGCTTATTTTGGGGAAATCTTTTCAATTAAAAAAGTCAATTGTCCGGTTTCGGTTATTTTTATCTGCTCATCTGCTGTCAGTGCAAGCTTTTCAAAAAACTTTTTGCCGATGTTCAAGCCATTGGAACGACCCTCTTTGATATGATATTTGGCGTTATAAATTTCGTCCTGATACATAAGTTTTATTTCACCATTAACTTCAGGAAACAACACGGCGGCATTTTTCGTGATTCGCAATACTCCCTTGGTCATATCCTTTTTCGTGATTGTATTTCCAATGTCGGGAAGCGAAACGCTTTTTGCAGCCGCCTTTATATCCTCCATGTCCAAGGTTCGTAATATCGAGTCGGTGTGGTAAGGGACCTTCCCGGAAGGGACAACTATCGAAGCGCCTTTAAGATGATTCTCCTGGTCATCAAAAAAGATATGCGCTTTAAAAGCTTTCAATACCTTATCCTTTGATATGCCGCCAAGGAAAAATGCTTCGTCGACCTGTACATCCCATTTACGCAAGGTGTTGATGATCCGCATATGCGACGGGCTATTGCGGGCGGTTACAATGGCAATACGTAAAGGCGAAATCTCATGTTTTTCCCTAATTTTTTTCTGAATCTCTGAAAGCATCCGCAAAACTTTCGCATACGGCCCCTCTGTTAGCGGGATATCTACCTTTGTTTTTTCATTCTGATGAAACGCAGCCATTCCCTGCGTTTTATAAATGTATTCTGATTCTTCTGAGAAAAGTACTGCATCTGCATCAAAAGCTATTCTGACCGATGCGCTCTCCGATACATAACCTTTTGGCGGGTCGTAAATCAAGGCAGCTGCGGCAACGCGGGAATCGATTGTGTCCTGAACGTCGCCTTCATCCCTTGAAAGGAAAAGGTCTACGGTAAAGGCATCCATATAATTAACCAGGGGTTCGTTACCGGTAAACGCGGACCGGGTAATGTCGAGCTTATAATGTTCAATGGAATTTAAAACTCGAATGGCCGTTTCCGGGCTGTTCTTCGACATTACAATCACTTCCACCAGACGGGTATCAGCTAGTAGGTTAAGTCCTAATAATGCCTCTATCAAATAAAAAGCCGTACCCTTTTTAAGAATCGTAGCTTCATTCGCACGCTGAAAGTCACGGTAGGCTTCTGCCCCCTGCTCATGATATATTTTATTTTCATCTTCCAAGTCGAACAAAGCCCGGGTAGAGATAGCAACAACAAGAATGTCAGCAAATGATGGCATATGTACTCAGATTGATAAGGTCTATAATGCGGAAAGTAAAAATACGAACTAACTGTCTATTTTATTACAACTACAAAAAAATATAGTTAAATTCAGGTCATGCACTTGAGCAAACTGAAAATAACACATTGAAAGTGGTCTTTTGGGCATGGGAAATTTGGAAAAATTGATATATCTCAGAGTTTGCTGACTTAGGAAAAAATATAAACTCCATTTGTAGATCGAAAATCCCTTGCCAAAGCTACTTAACAGTTAAAATTTAATATTAATTACTAAAATATTTAGTAATTGTAAAAAACTCTTTTTATGTTTGTGGTTGTTTTCACAATTCTTAACTTCAACGGATGATTACCGCACCTGTAAAATATACCTTCTCTGGACACGAAAGCTTCCATTGCAGGGAAATGTGGCTAAAAAAAGGCTATGATCATTTGACGGCAGGCCGGTCATTTAACGATCCGGAAGCTGTTGTTTCACTTGGTGTCGGCAAAAACATGGTCACCTCGATGAAATTTTGGCTGCGCGCTTTTGATCTTTTAGATGAAAATGACCGGCCGAATGCCTTTGCTGATTTCCTTTTTCGCCCTTTGCGTGGCTTCGATCCTTTTTTAGAGGACGATCAAAGCTTATGGCTGCTGCATTACCAATTGGTAAAACGTGGTTTTTCTTCTATTTATAAGCTGATATTCAACGAGTTCAGAAAGGAAAAGATTCAATTTACTAAAGAACAGTTTCAGGCTTTCGCGCTGCGGAAGATTGATAATGCTAATCTTAAAACGATCGCTGACGATTTCGACGTATTCAAGAAAATGTATCTCAGTAAATCTGAAGATAGCAAGGTAGCTGAAGATTCGTTCCTCGGATTGCTTGCCGATCTGCAGCTGCTGCGGTTACAGCAAAAAGGTATTTATTATATTGAACAGACCGAACGGCCTACTTTAAGTGCCAAAGTGTTGCTCTATACGATACTTGATAACGAGAATTTTGGCTATTCGATAAGTTTGCAGGCGCTGGAAAATGATGAGCAATACCGGTACAATAAATACACCCAGGATCAC